>JACSRF010000295.1 GCA_014879875.1 Anaerolinea sp. | reverse complement strand
CGTGTTTTTCCCATCCGTGTTTACAAGATCGACAATTTTTTGTCGATAGGGGCGCTGTTAGCGCCTAAATCTTTTGCCAGACTTCGCTGGCAAAAGAATAATGAATAATTAATAATGAATTGTGAAGTAGCTCAATGCGCAGAAGTGTGGGGTGCATTGAAACAAACAGGATGACACACCAACTTCACCATTCATTATTTACGATTCATTATTTTCTCCTTAGCGACAATTTTTTGTCGATCTTGGCGCTGTTAGCGCCTAATGGCGGAGGTTGGTGATGGATTTAAGCCCATATACCGGGCGGTGGGTGGCGTTGGTGGGGGGGCAAGTAACCGGCGTGGGGTATACGCCGGAGGAGGCGCGGCAGTTGGCGCAGCGCAACCGGCCGAAGGAACGGGTGACGCTGCAATTTGTTGCGCCGCCAGGCGGGGAGGAGCTGCCGCTGCCAGCGCTGTTAGGACGGTTACGGCCGTTTTTCGCCCAACTTGATCAGCCCGTTTACCTGGTGGGCGGGGCTGTGCGTGACGCCTTGTTGGGTTTGCCAGTCCATGATCTCGATTTTGTTACGCCACAGCGGGCCATTAAGCTTGCTTTTCAAGCTGCCGACGCCTTGCAAGCGGCGGCCTACGTGCTGGATCGAGAACGGGATACCGGCCGTGTTGTGCTGTCTGATGATGGCATGACTCTGGATTTTGCCCGTTTCCGTGGGGATGATCTGCTGGCTGATTTGCAAGATCGGGACTTTACGATCAATGCCATCGCTTTGCCGGTGACGGCGGAAACCAGCCTGAGCCTGATCGATCCAACCGGCGGTCTGCCTGATTTGCGCACCGGCGTCATTCGTATGGTTCATGCGCAGTCGTTAGCCAATGATCCGGTGCGGGCGCTGCGCGCCGTGCGCCAGGCAGGTAGTCTGGGCTTTCAGTTGGCGCCGGAAACGGAAGCGGCCGTTATCGCCAGCGCCCCCCAACTAGCGGCCGTTTCCACTGAGCGCGTGCGCGATGAACTGCTGAAGATGTTGGCGACGGCCGTGCCCCATCAGGCCGTGCGCCAGATGCACGAACTGGGCTTGCTGCCGTTTGTGCTGCCGACTATTGCCGCCCTGGATGGCGTGGCGCAATCCCCGCCGCATTGGCAGGATGTGTTGGCGCATACGATCAGCGCGCTGCGTTGGTTGGTGTTGGTGGAAACGGCCGTACTCGACGGGGCAATAGAGGGAACAGCCGCCGGCTTGTCACAGGCGGCAGCGCAGTTAGCCCCTTACCGTGCCTCCTTAAACGACCATTTTGCCCGCCCGGTGGATGGCATGGTATACGGAAGGGCGCTGCTGCGCCTGGGGGCTTTGTTCCACGATGTGGGCAAACGGGATACGCAAACGACGACGGCCGATGGGCAAATTCATTTTTATGGGCACGACAAAACGGGCGCCGCCATCACGGCCGATGTGCTGCGCCGGTTGACGTTGAGCAATAAGGTCAGCGATTACGTGGCCGATGTGGTGCTGGGACATATGCGGCCGCTGCTGCTGCTGCACGCGCAAGGCAGCGCGCCTACCCGCCGCGCTGTCTATCGCTATTTCCGGGACATTGGGGCGGCCGGGCTGGATGTTGGTTTGCTGGCGCTGGCCGACCATCTGGCAACCTATGATGGGGTGGGGGATATGGCGCAGTGGGAGACGCTGCTGAAGCTGGTGGCGGCGCTGTATGCTAATTATTTCACGCAGTACGCCGAAACAGTCGCGCCGACGCCCTTGCTGGATGGGCACGACCTGATGCAGGCGCTTAACCTGAAACCAGGCCCCGAAGTGGGGCGGCTGCTGCGCTTGTTACAAGAGGCGCAGGCGGCCGGCGAGGTGAATTCGCGGGAAACGGCCGTGCAGTTTGTACAACAGGCGCGGCGGTAATCGGTGACCGAGGGCTGTTTAACGATTGCTTACAGAGGGCGTAAATGGGGGTCATGCGGTATGCCAGATGTGTAAAAATTAGTTATACTTGTGCCTGGGAGTCTTTCCCAACCCCATAGGTGATTTATTTTCGGGGTATCTTTTCCCACAAATAGTTATGCGGAGGACTGAACCATAATGACAGAAAATACATTGACCCTCACTGACAATCGTACTGGTAAATCCTATACGGTCCCCATCACGCACGATACCATCAACGCGATGGATTTGCGCCAGATCAAAGTGGATCCGGGTGATTTTGGGATGATGAGCTACGATCCCGCTTTTAAGAACACGGCGTCAACCACAAGCACCATCACCTACATTGATGGGGGAAAGGGGATTCTGCGCTATCGCGGCTATCCCATTGAGCAGTTGGCCGAGCATTCTAATTACCTGGAAACGGCTTACTTGATCTTGTTTGGAGAACTGCCGACGAAGGAGCAGTATGCGCAGTGGGAGTATGATATTCTGCATCATACGTTTATTCATGAGAATATTAAGCGCCTGATGCACGCCTTTCGCCATGATGCGCACCCGATGGGCATGTTCATTGCTACGGTGGCGGCGATGTCTACCTTTTACCCGGAAGGGCGTGAGGTTGATAATGCCGATACGCGCATGAAGCAGATTCAACGGTTGATCGCCAAAGTGCCCACGGTGGCGGCGTTTTCTTACCGGCACAGCCGCGGGCTGCCGTTTGTCTACCCGGACAATGATCTGAGCTATACCGGCAATTTCTTGAACATGCTGGATAAGATGACGCAGGTGACGTACCAACCAGACCCGGTATTGGCGCGCGCGTTAGATGTGCTGTTTATTCTCCATGCGGATCATGAACAAAATTGTGGCACGGCCGCGATGCGCGTCATTGGTTCCAGCCGTACCGATCCGTACACGGCGATGGCCGGGGCGGCGGCGGCGCTGTATGGGCCATTGCATGGCGGCGCGAATGAAGCCGTGCTGCGGATGCTGTTGGAGATTGGCGATTTGAAGAATGTGCCAGAGTTTGTCAAGGGCGTGAAGAATCGGGAGCGCCTGCTGATGGGCTTTGGGCATCGCGTTTACAAGAATTATGACCCGCGCGCGAAGATCATTAAGCAGATTGCGGAGCAGGTGTTTGCCGTGACCGGCAAAAATCCGCTGCTGGACATTGCTCTGGAACTGGAACGGATTGCATTGGAAGATGATTTCTTTGTGCAGCGCAACCTGTACCCGAATGTGGACTTTTATTCGGGCATTATTTACCAGGCGATGCGCTTCCCCATTGCCATGTTCCCGGTGCTGTTTGCCAT
>JACSRF010000519.1 GCA_014879875.1 Anaerolinea sp. | reverse complement strand
CAGGGCAAGGCAGGCGGAGAAAAGGCAGCGGTGAACGGCTGCGGTATTGCCCGCCTGCCTTGCCCCTACGCGGTTTCATAATTGGAATTGCTGGGGTTTAAGGCGCTAACTTGTCGTGATAGGATTCCTGCGATAGCATGGCGAGGTGAGAAAAACAAACTTGTATCAACGACACAAACACATCCGTCGTCTATGGTTCGTTCATTTGCTTCTGTTTGGCGCACTTGCTGCTTGTCAGGGCAATGAAGCGGCGCTCCCTGTGGTGGTGACAGAAATTGTTGTCGTGCAGGGTGAAGAAGTTGTGGTGACCCGGCTTGTACATCAGACGATTGCGGTGACGGCTACACCAGAGGCCCCTGTTAATAATCTTGGTCCAATTACGTTGGATATAGGCTATGTTGGTGATTTCCCGGATGTTGATCCACAGGTGACGTCTGCTGAAAGTGGTATTGACCTGATAGGGAATTTATTTGTGGGGTTGACCCGGTACAATCATCAGACCAATCAAGTTGAACCAGAACTGGCGACCGGTTGGGAGGTGGACGGCCGTGTCTGGACGTTTTATTTGCGTGACGATGTCTTTTGGGTACGGCCGTTAAAGACAAACACCCCCTTGTGGGGCGCAAGCCCAGTTCGCCCTGTTAACGCCGCTGATGTTGTTTATGCTGTTCAGCGTATGTGCCAACGATCCACCAGAACCCCTGATGCGGTTATCCTCTTCATTATTGATGGTTGTGAGCATGTTTATCAGTTGAATGAACCAACGGCCGCTGATTTGGCGGCCATTGGCGTGCAAGCTCTCGACGAGCAAACTGTGCGCGTGACGTTAACCAAACCGGCCAGTCACTTCCTCACCATTACTAGTATGTGGTTGTTTCACCCGATACCGGCGCTCGAAATTGAACAGTTCAAGGCACAAACCCCGGCAGAAAATTGGCTTGACGCCGACAACTTGTTAACAAGCGGCTCATTTTTCCCGCTCCCCGAAACCTGGTCTCAATCTCGTGTCATTTTACATCGCAACCCGTTGTGGCCGCTGCCTCGACAAGGTAATGTAGACGTGGTGAATATCAATTTTCTGAATCGTGATGAAAACGCGCTTAAATTGTGGGAAGCCAAAAGCCTGGACGTTAGCCCGTTACCAATTGACGATCGCGCCAGGCTCCTGGCGACTTCCCCAACCAAAGTCTGGCTGGTTTCAACGCAAACAATGTTTTATTTAGGATTTAACTTTGACAGCGGTGTTTTTCGTGAGGTGGAACTGCGGCGAGCGTTTAATGCCGCCATTGATCGTGAGAAGTTGGTTGAGGAAATTTATGGGGGCAGGGCAGTTGGTTTGCGCCATCTACTTCCGCCGGGCGTGTTTGGCGCCCCTCCCGTTGCTGAAGTTGGCGTTGGTTACAGCCCTGACTTTGCGCGGCAGCAGTTAGCGTCAAGTGGTTTTCGCAGCTGCCGGCTCATGCCACCGGTGACGTTCATGGTCAGTACATCGGACCTTTCCTTATTGCAGGCAGAATTAATTCGTGACATGTGGCTGAACGAGTTGGGTTGTGATGAAAATCAGATTTTGTTTGAACAGGTGCAATTTGGTACATTGTTAGCGAATACACGGGCGAATGCCGGCGCTGCCCGACCTGATGTATGGGAATTAGGATGGGCTTCATACTATCCTGATGCGCATAACTGGCTGGGAGATTTGCTGCATTGTACCGATAGTGAAAACCGGCAAAACCGCGCATGTTCACAAGTGGATGAATTGATTGAACAGGCAGATGCGGTTACCGATACGGTGCAGCGAGAAGCGTTGTACCGGCAAATTGAAAACTTGTTGTTTGGCGCCGATGGCCTGACGCCGATCATTCCGCTGTATGTGCGTGGCAATTATCGGCTTGTACAAAGTTGGTTGGCGTTTACCCCGGCGACATTTGGGGGAGAGCAATATGATACTTACGTGATAGATGCGGTTGCGAAGGATTTAGAGCGGGAATTAGAACGCAGCCGTTAATGGAGCAGGTGGGTGGTGGAGCAGTTAGTCAGGGAAGCAGCAAGGTTGGGAATAGCGATTACGGAAGCGCAGGCGCAGCAGTATGCGCGTTATCAGGCGCTGCTGTTGGCCTGGAATGCACACGTGAACTTGACGGCAATTCGGGAACCGGCGTTGATGCAAACGAAGCATTTTTTGGATTCTTTAACCTGCGTTACGGTGATGGGCAAGTTAGATGGCATGACTTTGCTAGATGTGGGGACGGGCGCCGGTTTTCCCGGATTGCCACTGAAGATATTGTTCCCGGAGCTGCGTGTCACGCTGGTGGAAAGTGTGGTGAAGAAGACGCGCTTTTTACAAGCTGTGGTGGCAGAGTTGGGATTGACGCAGGTGCAGGTGGTCGCGGAACGGGCCGAGAGTTTAGGGCAGCAGCCGGCGTACCGGGAGCAGTATGATTGGGTGGTGGCGCGCGCGGTGGCCGAATTGCGGGTGCTGCTGGAGTATTTGCTGCCTTTTTGCCGCGTTGGAGGACATGTGTTGGCGCAGAAAGGGGAAGGCGTGTTTGCAGAAACGGCCGTTGCCGACCATGCGCTGCACATCTTAGGCGGGGGCCGCCCGCAGGTGCATGAAGTGGTTTTGGCTGGAGACGTCGGCCCCCGTTACCTGGTTGTTGTGCCTAAGATTGCACCGACGCCGGCGCAGTATCCGCGCCGACCGGGAATGCCAGCGAAACGGCCGTTATCGTAAAGACCTGACAGTCTGGCAACCTCTATCAGGTCTCTTTCATTCCTTACGCAAAGATGGACGGGCAACTTGGGTAACGTACACCATTTGCGGGACGCCAAGCCCTTTCAAATGAACCGGCCCAATTTGGTGAAAACTCATAGGCTGTGCCAGGTTGGGCAAATGGTTATGCAATGCGTCGTAGACTACTGTGGAAATGACAATTTGCCCGTCTTCGGCCGTTTCTACGAGACGGTGCGCCTTGTTCATTGCTTCGCCAACCATGCGAAAACTCATCCGTGATTCGGCGCCCACGTTACCCATCACAATGTCACCCAGGTCAATGCCAATTCCCAGTCCTAACTCTGTTCCGGCTCGTTTGTACCAGCCCTGGCGGAGTTCATTAAACTTATACTGCATGGCAATGGCTGTTTTCACCGCCAGATAATGGGCATTTGGCTGGTCAAAGGGGGCATTGAACCCAACCAGAATTTCATCTGCGGTTAATTCAAAGACGGTGCCTTCATTTTCCAGGGCAATTTCCATCATGTTGGTGAAGAATTCGTTGAGCTGTTCGATGGCTATATTTGGCTCAACTTTCATGATCATGCCGCCTGTCCAGTTGCGCAGGTCGGCAAACATAACGACAGCGCGCCGTCGTTCGCGGCGTGACAGTAATCCGGGTTCATGCGACAGCACGTGGTCAACCAATTTTGGCCCCATGTAACGAGAGAATGTTTCTTTGACGCGCTGTTTTTCGCGTCGTTCTTGTTCCAGGCGTAGTTCTTCAATGCGTTTGAACTCGGTGACGTCTTGCATGACGGCCGCATAGCCCACTTCTTGAATGGGTGAAATACTGGCGTAAAGGATACGGCCGTTTGTCAGGCTAATTTCCTTTTGATCGCCATTAAGCGCATTTTCGAATAAGGGAACAAGAACTTGTAACTGGGGCAGAGCGCGGATAGACTGATTTTGTACATTGGTGGCGCTAATGCCAAACATTTTTTCTGCCGAATGATTGAGCAGCGAAATAGACCACTCTTCATCTGTGGTGATGATGGCATCGGTGGACTGCGCTAAAATTGCTTCTAATTTACGTCGCTCTTCGCTAACTTGCGTGAAAAGTGACGCATTTTCAATGGTAGCCGTCGCCTGTGCGCCAATCGTTTCTAACAGCGCCAGGTGCTCGCCCGTGAAGTACCCTTCTTGTGGATGATTGAGGATGAGTACGCCAACGGTGCGTTCTGATGTCGCTAAGGGGACGCCAATCGCTGATCCTATTTCGCTCTGATCATCGGGCAGCGTCAGCCAGCGTTCATCCTCGTTGATATTTTCAACAATATCCCCTTTTTTATTTCTAATGAGCCAGCCACCGAGTCCATGTGTCATGACATTCTGGTTAACTTGATTGGACACCTCCAGATCTGACCCGGCGCGAATCAGAAACTTGGCGCTGACCTGGCCTGCCTCGTCAAGCAGCATGATGTTCCCTTTCGTGGCGCCAACAGCTTCGCGCGTTTGAATGATGATTTCGGACATGGTAGAAGCAAGGTTGAGGCGTGTGCTGATGGCAATGGCGCGGCTGACGTTATAGAGTAATTGTAGGCGATTCCGTTCTTCTTCCAGCCGCACGCGCGCTCGTTTCAATTGAATCAGGGTGCGCACGCGCACCAATAGTTCTTCGCGGACGTGGGGACGCGACAGGAATTCGTCTGCGCCAACTTCGATGCCTTCAATCCGGTACTGAGTTTCACGCAGCGCCGTGACCATGATAACCGGGATCAGGTGGGTTTTTGCATCTGCTTTCAGGTGTTTGCACACTTCAAATCCGTTCATGTCGGGCATCATTACGTCCAACAGGATGATGTCTGGATTGTGCTGCTGCGCGCTGGCGATACCTTCGGCGCCACCACTGGCTTGCAGGATACGGTACCCTTCCATGCCGAGTTGGGAGGCGAGAAGCAGTCTGTTCTCGGCATTGTCATCTACGATCAGAACGGTGGATGATGCGGATTTGTTTGTTTTGGAGATAGTGTTGTTCACGATGATCCCCTTGCCTGGTTGGATAGGTGGTTTTCTAACGCAATACGGCCGTTTTGTACCACCATCCGGCTTGATTGTTGTAAAAAATCGTCGGTAAACATGCCGGGATCTGTAGCTGTGAGCAGCGCTTGGGTTGCGTTTTGTACGTAGCGCAGCAGCAAAGCCCGGCGTTTTTCATCTAACTCGGCGACAACTTCATCTAATAGCAAAATAGGTGTATCCCCTGTTTGCTGGGTCATCCAATTAATTTCGGCCATTTTGAGGGACAGAATGGCGCTGCGCTGCTGCCCACGTGAGCCGTAATGACTCAGGTCACGGCCGTTTATCCAAATGCGCCAATCATCGCGATGGGGGCCAATGCTGCTGCTGCCACGGGCCACGTCGCTATCTTGCACCTGTTCCAAAGCAATCCTAAATTTGTCACGGACTGCCGGCATATTCGTTTTTTGCGCGTGCAACCATTGCCCCAGGTCTGTCGGCTCGTTTGCTGACGCGCTGCGCGGCCAACGGTTTTCCTGCAACTGTGGCAGGTAGTGCAGACGGATAGATTCGGCGCCATTTGTCAACTCTTCATAATGAATACGCTGCGCCTCGCGCGCCATAGACTCACAAAAACCGGCTCGTTTTACAAAGATGCCGCTGCCCAGGTCAACTACTTTTTCATTATAAATGGACAACAAATCACGGCTGCCGGCTCCTTCCGCCAGTTGGCGCAGTAATGCGTTGCGTTGTTCTAAAACTTTATTGTAGTGGGAGAGGGTACGACAGTAAATAGGATCAGTTTGGCATAGGGTGATGTCGAGATAGCGCCGACGTTGGCTGGGCGGCCCTGTTACCAATTGAATATCTTCTGGTAAGAAGAGAACCACGCGCAAATTGCCTAACAGATCCATCAGGCGCACTTTGCGGTGATTGATCAGGGCTTCGCGGCGGAAGCTGTTTGTTCCCCGTTTGTTTTCACGAATTAAACGCATTTCCAGCAGGCGTTCTTCTTGAGGGGTGACGATTTGCGCCACAATACGTCCCACAACAACTGGCTCATCAGCTTCGCCGGCGTCCCAATTGATCAATTGTTGATCTTGTTCGGCATGAGGAGAGCGGGTGGTTGCCAGATAATAGACTGCTTCCATCAGGTTAGTTTTGCCTTGCGCATTGTTGCCATGCAGTAAGGTGGCTCCGGGAGACAGGTCAATTTCTAAACGGCCGTAGTTCCGAAAATTTGTTAGTGACAGGTGGCGAATATGCATGATGAAAATGACTTGCTTTAACCTGCGAAATTTATTGCCAGAGAACCTGATGGCTCATGGCGCCGTAAAAACCCTTGTCTGGCACGGTCAGGAGAGTGGCCAGAGCGTTAGTCGTTACAAACTTGAACCGTTACGACGATTTGCTCAGATTTTAACAAAAGCCACCGCAGATGTCATAAAGGTGATAAGCAGTTAGCATTATCCTTATTAACCAGGCCACATCTGGTTGATAAATGCAGTTGCGATGCCCTACCTGACATGCTATGCTATGCCTCACTTGTTAATTGTGTTCACCGCCTGTCAGAAATCTGAACGGCTAAGAAACTGGTCCTCAGGGCAAATCTGATAACCCCTGTGTTCAATTGGAGGGTATTTTGCATGACAGAAGTAAATGACTCCAGACGTTCTCCCTTACGTTTGCTGTTGCTGATTTTTTTCGTATTCGTTTTACCTCTGGCTGTTGGTATCTATGCCGCTCCCAAGGTGGTGGCCAGGCCGCAGATTGGCATTATTCGCCTGAATTATGACATTTTCAGCGGCACGGCGTTTGAGATTGCGGAGCAGCTTAAATATGCGCGTAATCATACGGCAGTCAAAGGCGTCGTGCTGATTCTGAACAGCCCCGGTGGGTCAGCCGCGTACAGTGAGGAACTGTTTCTGGATGTGCTCAGTACACGTCAGCAGCTTCCGGTTGTCGCCAGCATTGACTTGCTGGCAGCCAGCGGCGCTTATTACCTGGCGGCGGCGGCCAATGAAATTTATGCCAAACCAACCTCAAATGTGGGCAGCGTCGGGGTGATTGCATTTTTGCCGGGTGAGGTGTTTATCGAAGAAGAGCTTTTGACGACCGGCCCGTATAAAGCATTCGGAGGCACGCGGGATGGCGTGATACGGCAAATTGAACGGGCCAAATTCACCTTTTTAGAGTCAGTCAGAATTGGACGAGGGGACAGATTGAAGATTGTGTTGGAAGATCTGTCTCGCGCCGAAATTTACACCGGGGTTCAGGCCTGGGAATATGGACTGATTGATGATTTGCTGTCAACGGATGAGGCGATTCAACGCGCGGCCGCGATGGCCGGATTAAAAAATTATGATGTGGTGGAACTGTATCCTTTGACATTTGGTACAGATGCGGGTTACTTTTTTGGCGCGTACCAGCCGGAACCGATTGACGTGCATCAATTGTGGGCGTCACCGGCAAATTGGCCTGCCGGGTTGTATTATCGTTACGTTGTGCCGGTAGATCGATAATCAATGGTCGGTGATCGGTAATCTGTAATACGTTTAGGAAAATCATCATGCGTAAAGTAGTCATTTTTCTGCTTGTGTTTCTCGTGTTGTTGCTCGCCCCAACACTCATTCGTTACATTCAGTTTTATCAGCCAGGAGGGGGCGAGGTAGCGCCACCACCGGTTTATGATCCAAAAATCATTGCGGAGGCGTCGCAGGCGCCAATTCCGGCTGCCAGCGATTTTGTTGATGCGCCAACCGTGGGGCAGGGGGATGTGCTGTTGGATATGGCTCATGCCAACAGCTTTACCCTGGAGGAGATAGCCTATCTGGACGGCCGTCTGGCGGCGCGTGGGTTTGAGATGATCCCTTATCGTAACGGGGACCTGGCAACGCTGCTGCGTGGCGTCAATGCCTTTATCGCCATTGCGCCCCTCTCTCCCTATACTCCGCAAGAAGTGCAGGCTGTACGTGACTTTGTGGACCGGGGCGGCCGTTTACTAATGGTTGGCGACCCCACCCGCTTTCAAGTCTCTTTTATCGAAACGGATTTCTCGTTTACTTACAATATCGAGAAAAACGATATTCCACTGAATATGCTGGCGAATTCGTTTAGCCTGGCTTTTAATGGCGACTATTTGTATAACACAGTCGAGAATGAAGGCAATTTCCGCAACATTATCCTGAAAGACAGCGCCTTTGTGGAAAATAAATTGACAGATGAGTTGGCGCAAATCGCTTTTTACAGCACTCATTCGCTGCAAGTAGGCCCCGATGCGACCGCCTTGCTGTTGGCTGATGACAATACCTGGTCTTCGGCTACAGACCGCCCCGGCGGCCTGGTGTTGGCGGCGACGAGTATGAACGGCCGTGTCCTGGCCTTAGGCGACATTCACTTCATGATGGAGCCGTACTATACGGTGTTTGATAACGGCCGTTTCATCGCCCACATCGCCGATTTCCTCACCGAAGTCAGCAGCCGCGGGTTTGTTCTGGCCGATTTCCCCTACTTTTATCGTGGCCCCATTGATTTGATTTACACCGGTCAGCCCGACCTGGGCCCCGATGCGTTCGATGAGATCATTGCCCTGCAAAACGCCTTCCGCCGCGTTGGCCGCGATCTACAACTTGCGCTAACGCCTGGCCCTGACCATGATGCATTGTTTCTCGGTTTGTATAACCAGAGCGCCGACGTGGCCGATATTCTCGCCAGCGCCGGCATCACCCTGACCATTGACCCGCCCATACTGCCTACAGAGGAAACGGATGCAGCAGCAGAAGAAGATGCGCCCCTGGCCGACGAGCCACCTGCCGACGTGACGCGCCTGATTCAAACCGGTTGGGGCACTGTGCAAATGCCGGGAACCGCCCTCATCTTGCTACATGAAGCGGATGGGCAGCGGCAAGTTGTTATTCTGGCGGCCAGCAAAGATGGCCTGGAAAATACGGTGGGTCGCATTTTGGAACTCATTCCGCTCAATGCTGATTACGCGCTGTCTGGTTGTTTAATTCAGGGCGATCTGGCGCTGTGCCCGACCAACGTGGCGCACGAGGTTGTCGAGGCTGAATTATTAACAAGCGAGCAGCCGGACCAAAATGGAAATGGCGGTGGAACTACAACCCCTGGCAATGGCGATATTGGGGGTGGGTATGAACCACCGGTTGACGCCGTTGTGCAGGGTGTCATTGGCCTGGATGATACTGTTTCGGGGCGTCTGGCAGAGGCGGAATCCCATGCCTGGGTGTTTAAAGAAGGCCCGGCGACCATAGATATTTCGCTGGCGAGTGATGATTTGGACAGCGTGTTGGAACTGTATGGGCCAGATGGCGCGTTCATTATGTCGGCAGACAGCGGGCTAACCGGTGATCCGGAGATGCTCACGGCCGTTGCGCTTGAAGATGATGGCGAATATACCATTGTGGTGCGTGACTATTGGGGAGAAGCGGGGGCGTATACGTTGTCGGTAACGGCCGCATCCAACAGCAGCAGTGGCGGTGGCAATCGCATCTTTATCTTGGGGGATGATGACGGCGAAGCGTTGAATGGGGGCATCCTGAGCGTTGACTTTTTCACGTCACGCCTGTCTGCCGATTATGATGTCACCGTTTGGATTTCGTCGGTAGACGGCCGTTTGCCTCCCAGCGCGCTCGACGGCGTCAGCCTGCTGATTTGGGATACAGGTGATTATCTGGATGACGCTGGCTTGCTGGATACAGATACAGAGATTATTTTCAATTATCTCGATTCAGATACAGGGAATGCCTTAATCGTTGGCTCTGTACCGGCGCTGTTTAGCTATTTGGAAACCAGCCCGCTGGCTGATGTCGTCGTCACCGGTGATGATCCGACGCTGCTCAATGGGCTGCAAGCGGGGGACGTCATTCCCCTGGATCAGATTTACGAGGCGGTGCTGCCAGATTTTAGCGACGAAGATGTTGTAGAGGGCGAGATGGTTTTCTTGCTGCGGGGCGCGGCTAGCGATTCGCCAGGGGCGGTGGCTGCGGCCGTCGCGGCACAGACATTCCTGGCGCAGAAAACAGCGGTGGTTTTGTTTCCATTTACCGCGCTGCCGTTAACCACACGCGACGTCCTGTTTGCCAATTTGCTCGACTGGTTTGCTCTGAATTAATTATGCCTGGGCGAATTTTACTTGTAGATGACGATGCGCCACTCGCCAAAACAATTGAACGTACTCTGAGCAGAGCCGGCTACACGGTGCAGGTTGCCTATACGGCTGAAGATGGGCTGCATCTGGCCTTTGCCGATCAGCCTGACCTGATCTTGCTGGACATCATGGTGCCCAATATGGGGGGGTGGGACTTTTGCCGTCGCGTGCGTGAAGTTTCCGGCGTTCCGATCATTTTTCTGACCGCTTTGGGCCATACGGAAAATATCGTCTATGGCCTGGAGTTGGGCGCTGATGATTACATTGTGAAGCCGTTTGAAGAGGCTGAACTATTGGCGCGTGTGAAAGCCCATTTGCGCCGCATGAATGTTGCGCCTACAGCAGCGCAGTTGACGTTTGGTGGGGGAGCGGTGGTGATTGATTTGCCGTCGCGGTTGCTGTTGGTAAACGGCCGTCCTGTCGAATTAACCCCGCGTGAATTTGAGCTGCTGCTTGTCCTGGCCATGCAGCCGGGGCGGGTGATCCCAACTGCGGTTCTGGTGGAGCGAGCCTGGGGCATGACAGATAAAGCCGCTGTGGAAAACATTAAGCCCTATATCCATTATTTGCGCAAAAAAATCGAGACAGATCCCGCGTCACCCCGCTGGATTCTGACTGTGCGCGGCGTAGGCTACCGGTTTGCCGAAAAATGAGGGTGGGAATTCATCCCTATACCCTGCTATAATAAGCGGCTTGAATTAATAAGGATCATCGGAACCGCATGAAGAAACCGGATATCATCTTGATTGTGCTGGATACACAGCGCGCGGATCGCCTGGGTGCTTATGGGTATCAACGCTCTCTGACACCCAATTTAGACAAATTTGCAGCAGCAAGCGCGTTGTTTACACAAGCCGTCTCACCGGCGCAATGGACAATTCCCAGCCACGCCTCGTTGTTCACCGGCCTGTACCCCACCGTTCATCAAGTGACACAATCCACCCACAGCCTCAATCCTGAGATGCCCCATTTAGTGGAGATGATGCAGGCGGCCGGTTATGAAACGGTTGGCTTTTGTAACAATCCCCTGGTTGGTATTTTGAATAATGGCTTTAAGCGTGGTTTTGACACGTTTTACAATTACGGCGGCGCCATTCCCAGCGTCCCGGAAAGCTCGGCGCGCCTGCCGTGGCCGTTCAACAAGCTGCTGGCCCGCTATACACAGTTTTTACGCCGTATTTCTTATCCAATTCAAAACTTTTTTGGGCAGTCAGACCTGGCGTTTCGTATTTCTTTGCACGCCTGGTTGACGCCGCTCTGGTCCAGGTTTGCTAATTTCAAAGGGCAAAATGAGCGGTCGGTGCGTGATGTGACCCATTTTCTGCAAGAGCGCGAACGGCAGCCGGCGCAACGGCCGTTATTCCTTTTTCTCAACCTCATGGAAACACACATGCCGTTTTGGCCCCCTGGCGAATTTATTGATCAGGTCGCGCCTTATTTACGCCACAACAAAGAAGCGCGCACCATTATGCGCACCTGGAATCGTGAAGCGTATCGCTGGGCGGCGCCCTTGGAGGAGCCATTAAGCGAGTTGGAGCAGCAGGTGTTGAGCGACTTGTATGACGCCGAAGTGGCTTATCAGGATCATTATTTAGGGCAACTGTTGGCTATGATTGACGGCCGTCACCACCACCACAACACCCTCACCCTCATTGTCGCCGACCATGGGGATGGGTTGGGGGAACATGGGTACATGGGTCATGCCTTTGCCGCCTATGAAGAATTGGTTCATGTGCCGTTGATCCTGCATTGGCCTGACCGCATCAAGCCTGGCCAGGTTACGACGCCGGTCAGCACGCGCCGCGTCTTTCACACCTTGCTGGATGCGGCCGGGCAGCAGCCCGACGCGCCGACCAATAACCCGGCAGAGATTCGCGCCCTCACGCTGCTGCAAACGATTTACGGCCGTGACCCGGAACGCCACACCGCCTTTAGTGAAATCTATCCCCCGCTCAACTTTGTCAAAGCCATCGAACGGCGGCAGGCGCATCTGCTGGCGCAGCGCCGTTGTCTGTCCATGCGTCGCGCTGTCGTAAAAACAGACGAGACGGCGGCGACGTTGAAGCTTATTCAGGTGGACGACCAGGTAGATGAACTGTTTGACCTGGAAAACGACCCGGCGGAAATGCACAATTTGTTGGCGGAACGGCCGTCGCACGCGGACGCCCTGACCCAAGACCTCAACCGCCTGGCGGCCAATGCCGAACGCCAACGCCTGGCTGTGGGCAACGGCCGGGCTATCGAAACAGAAATAGACGAAAGCCTGATGCAGCGGCTGCGCGCTTTAGGTTATGTTGATTATTGATTTGTATTGCGTATTGACCTCTGGATACGTCAATACGCGATGACAAAATTAAGTTCAAGAAGAAGGTAACTATGTTTGATGCAATCCAGATTAATCGTGTGGCGTTCACCATCCCCATTGGCGATGGGTTCCCGATCTATTGGTACGCCATTATCATTACAGTGGGCATTGCCATTGGCGCCTGGTGGGCTGGCCGCGAGATTGAACGACGTAAACAAAATGTAGACGAACTGTATAACGGCCTGATTTTGGTTGTGTTTGCCGGCTATTTTTTCGCTCGCCTGACCTATGTGTTGTTGGACGTGTTCGCTGGTCGCGGCGCGTTGTACAACTCTCTTGCCGACGTGATCAACATTCGCACCGGTGGCGTCAATATCTTGGGCGGGTTCATTGGCGCGGCGCTCATTGGCGTCTGGTACATTCGCCGGCGGCGGCTGAATGTGTGGCATTACGCCGACGTGGCCGGCCCGGCGCTGCTCATTGCGCAAAGCATCGGCCGTTGGGGCAACTTCATCAATCAAGAGCTATACGGCCCCCCGACTGATTTGCCCTGGGGCATTCACATTGACGCTGTTAACCGCTTGTTCGCCTATGCCGACATCACTCAATACCCTCTGGATACCCGCTTTCACCCCACCTTTTTGTACGAATCTCTCTGGTTGTTGTTGGGGTTTGCGCTGTTAGTCGGGTTGAACCACCGCTATCGCGGCCAGTGGCGGCCGGGAACATTGTTTGGCGCATTCTTGATCTGGTGGGGCGGCGGCCGTGCCTGGATCGAGTTGTTCCGCCCCGACCAACCCACCATTGGCGGCAGCGTCATCACCTATTCCATGATCATGGCGCTGCTGCTGGCCGTGACCGGCGTGGTGGTGATCTTAGCCCGTTACGGTAAGCTGCCCCTGCCAGAACGTCGCCTCAAGCGGCGGCGCAAGACGAAGCCGAAGCCGCGCCGCAATGAGAACTAGGAATGGTGATCGGTAATCGGTAATCGGTAATCCGTTTACCGACTACAGACCGGAGGTCTGAAATGGAGCCTACAGAAAAACTTGCAAAACTGGCATTAACCTTTGACGACGTTTTGTTAGTGCCGGGGTATTCTGAAGTATTACCGGCGCAGGTGGAATTACGAACCCGTCTGGCCGGTAATTTGTATCTCAATATTCCCGTGTTGTCGGCGGCGATGGATACAGTGACAGAATCGCGGATGGCCATTGCCCTGGCGCGGCAAGGGGGTATTGGCGTCATTCATCGCAATTTGGCGCCCGAAGCGCAGGCGGAGGAAGTAGATAAGGTGAAACGGTCGGAAGCGGGCATGATCGTGTCGCCGATTACCTTGCGCCCTCACGACACGCTGGCAACGGCCGAAGCTATTATGAGCCGTTACCACATTTCCGGCGTGCCGATCACCGATGAGGATAATAAGCTGGTCGGCATTCTCACCAACCGCGACACGCGCTTTGTGACGCCCGGCCCGCAGTCAATTGCCCAATATATGACCAGTGAGAATCTGGTAACGGCCGCCGTCGGGACAACGCTAGAAGAAGCCAAAGCGATTCTGCACCGGCACCGCATTGAAAAACTGCCCTTGGTGGATGAAAACGGCCGTCTCAAAGGCTTGATCACCGTCAAAGACATCATGAAAAAGCTGGACTATCCCCTGGCGGCCACCGATGGTCAGGGGCGCTTGTTGTGCGCGGCGGCCGTTGGCGTGGGCGAAAATGGGTTGGCGCGGCTGGACAAACTGGTGGCGGCCGGCGTAGACGTGGCCGTCATTGACACCGCCCATGGGCACACGGCCATTGTGCTGGACACAGTACGCGAAGCCAAAGCGCGCTACCCCAATTTGCCCATTATCGCCGGCAACGCCGTCACCGCGACCGGCGCTGAAGACCTGATCCGCGCCGGCGCTGACGCCATCAAGGTGGGCATTGGCGCCGGGTCCATTTGCACCACCCGCATCATCTCTGGCGTGGGGATGCCGCAGATTACGGCCGTCATGGAAAGCGCCGCCATGTGCCGCCGTTACGATGTGCCCTGCGTGGCTGATGGCGGCATCAAATACAGCGGCGACATTGTCAAAGCCCTGGCCGTCGGCGCAGACAGCGTGATGCTTGGCTCCCTGTTAGCCGGCCTGGAAGAAAGCCCCGGCGAAATTATCTTGTATGAAGGCCGACGCTACAAGGTGTATCGTGGCATGGGCAGCCTGGGCGCGATGCAGGGGCACGGCGCAGACCGCTACGCTTCGGCCCTCGCCGATAATACGCGCAGCGAACGCGACAAACTCGTTCCCGAAGGCGTTGAGGGCCAGGTTCCCTACAAAGGCACGTTGAGCGATGTCGTCTACCAGATGATGGGTGGGCTGCGTTCTGGTATGGGGTACGTGGGAGCGGCCAATCTGGTCGAACTGCGCCAAAAAGCTCAATTTATACAAATTACCAATGCCGGCCTGCGTGAAAGCCACCCGCATGGTGTTTTAATTACCAAGGAAGCGCCGAACTATCAACTCCGTGACTAGGGTATTGGCAGCCCTCCGATTTTTACCTTAAATTCGGCAAATCTGTTTGCAATTTGATGTAAAATTAGGTGAAGAAGATTTAAGCTTAATTGCGAGGGATTTTGACATAGTTTATGCAAAATCTTTTGTATCTGAAGTGTAACTGTTTGGAAAAGTTATCATACTACCAAACAGGAGAGAAAGAGATGGCAAGACGTAAGATTACATTGACAGATGATCAAAAGCGCAAAAACGATGAAATCCTGGCACGTTTGGATGACGAACGAGAAAGGTTAGTTGAGGAGACGCGGGCATTGCAGCAGGCAGAGCGGCGGCGACCTGGGCGTAAACGGCGTAAAAAGCCAACGGAAGAGAAGGAAAGGCAGATGGAGTAGTTGATATGTGCTGTGGCCGATCCCTGACCGCGCCACTTGTGGATGACAATGAATTTTGATCACAACACATTTATTTCCCCGTTGACCTGGCGCTATGGCAGCCCTGAAATGCGCCAGATCTGGTCGGAAACCCACAAGAGACGGCTCATGCGTCGGGTGTGGGTGGCGCTGGCGGCGGCGCAGCATGAAGCGGGTTTGGTAACGGCCGTCCAACTCGCCGATTTACAAAGCCAAATGGAGCGCGTGGACATTGAGCGCGCCTTGACCATTGAACAGGAAACGCGGCATGACGTGATGGCCGAAATCCGCGCATTTGCCGAACAATGCCCGCTTGGGGGGGGCATCATCCATTGGGGGGCCACCAGCGCCGATATTACCGATAATGTGGATGTGCTGCGGCTGCGGGAAGCGGCCGTTTTTTTGTGTCAACAGCTTGAATCCCTGCTTCATGCCTTGCTGGAGCGCAGTGAAGCGACGGCCGATTTGCCCGTCATGGCCTACACGCACATCCAGCCCGCCGAACCAACGACGCTGGGCTACCGCTTTGCCGTTTATGCCCAAGATTTGTGGGAAGATTGGCGCGATTTGCAAAACTTGATCGTCAATTTGCGCGGCAAAGGGCTGAAAGGCGCTGTGGGCACGCAGGCTGCCTATCAAGAACTGCTGCAAGGAACGAATGTGACGCCAGAAGCCATGGAAGCGGCGGCGATGCGCTACCTCGATCTGCCTTACTTCCCCATTGCCACGCAAACTTACACGCGGCAGCAGGATTTGCGGGTGCAGCAGGTATTGGCGTCAATCGCCGCCTCGCTGCATAAATTCGCGCTCGATTTTCGCCTGCTGCAATCGCCCCCATTGGGCGAGTGGGCCGAACCATTTGCGGCCAGGCAGGTGGGATCGTCGGCCATGCCGTTTAAGCGCAACCCGATCAACACGGAGAACATCTGCTCCCTGGCGCGTTAC
Organism: Anaerolinea sp.; assembly: GCA_014879875.1. GTDB lineage: Bacteria > Chloroflexota > Anaerolineae > Promineifilales > Promineifilaceae > JACSRF01. The sequence continues at coordinate 708 of JACSRF010000519.1, read as the reverse complement.
GTGGCTGCTTTGCCCGCAGTGGCCTGGGATAATGCCAGCCAGGCGATTTTGGAACGCAGCCTGGATGATTCGGCGAACCGGCGGCTGTTCCAGGCCGAAGGGTTCCTGGCGGTAGATGAGATGCTGCGCCGCGCGCTGCACGTTGTCCGCGAGATGGGGATTGACGTGGAAGCGATCCGCCGCAACATGGCGACGTATGGGCCGTTTGCGGCGACGGAACGGGTGTTGATGGCATTGGTCGCCAATGGCGCCAGCCGCCAGGATGGGCACGAGTGGATTCGGGAGGCGAGTTTGCAGGCGTGGGCGACGCTGCGCCAGGGGCAGGCCAACCCATTGGTGGACTTGCTGCTGGCGGATGAGCGGATCGGCCGTTTCCTGACCCCAGATCGCCTGCGTGACTTGATGACCGCCGCTGCGCACACGGGCACGGCCGCGCGCCGCGCCCGCGCGTTTGTGCAAATGGCGCGGGACTCCCTGGCCTGATACCTAACCTGGATAAACCAGAAAAGAGATTTATCCGCAGATTACGCAGATTTCACAGATTTCACAGAACTTGTCCTGAGCCTGCCGAAGGATTAAAGCAAAAATCTGCGTAATCTGTGGACGATTTTCTTGCACACTGTACAAGAAACTGGTTGGTAAGATACTACATCTTTTGCCAGGCGACGCTGGCAAAAGAAGGTGTAAACACAGATAGGAGGAACACGG
>JACSRF010000079.1 GCA_014879875.1 Anaerolinea sp. | reverse complement strand
CTGTGATGCGTGACGAGTGATGCGTGACCAGAGAGACCACACGCATCACTCGTCACATGTCACGCCGAATCCCATGAAATCCTGTAGAGCCATTTTTATTTGTTCCCCGTGTCTTCTGCATATGGCAGCGTAAAATAAAATGTGCTGCCTTGTCCGCTTTCGCTCTCCACGCCGACGTCGCCGCCCAATTGGGTGATGATGCGCCGGACAATGGAAAGCCCCAGGCCATGCCCCGGTGATTCTGATATTTGCCCCAGGCGAACAAATTCGATAAACAGGCGCTGCTGCTCTTCTGGCGAGAGACCACGGCCGTTGTCTTTTACCCAAAAGCGCACGTGCCCGTTTTCCTGTAAGTCGCTGCCCAGGGTGAGATGGGGGGGACGGCCGCCATATTTCAGCCCGTTGCTGAGATAATTGACCCATACCGTTTCCACCCAGGGGGCGTACCCAATGACCGGCGGCCATTGGTCTGGTTGGGTGATCATGGCCTGGTACTCTTCGATGTTTGTTGCCAGGTGTGCCAGCGCTTCGTGGACGATCGGCTGCATATCTATTGTCTGTAGGATGAAGGTTTGGCGATGGATTTGGGCCAGCAGCAGCAAATCGTTGATGATACCGGCCATTTTTTGGCTGATGGTGCGGATGTAGGTGAGCGCTTGTTTGACGTTGGCGGATGGATAATCCACCAGTTCGTCGGCGAGAATGTCGGCGAAGCCGAGGACGATGGCTAATGGCCCTTTCAGATCGTGGGCGACGGTATGGGCAAATGCGTCCAGTTCGGCTACTTCGCGTTGAAGCTGCTGGTTGTATGCCTTGAGTTCACGGCGCAGGCGCTCTAGTTGTAAATGTTTTTCGATGCGGGCAATGACGATGCGCGGGTCAAAGGGTTTGGTGATGTAGTCTACGGCGCTGAGTTGTAAGCCGGCGATGATGGCGTTGACGTCAGTCACGGCCGATAAAAAGATGACCGGTATTTCTGATTTCATCTCTTGCCGCAGGTGGTTGTATAGGGCAAAGCCGTCCATGCCTGGCAGCATGATGTCGAGCAAAATGAGGTCGGGGTTGTTGTGTTGGAGACGCGCCAGCGCCGAGGGGGCGTCTTTGGCGACCAGGATTTCGTAGTTGGCGTCTTGCAAGGTTTTGAATAAGACCTGTAAGTTGGTGATGTCGTCATCTACGATCAGGATTTTGTCTTTGAGTTGGTTCATCTCATTTGTCTGCCAACCAGTTGGCGAGTTCGTCCAGGCGAAATTCGTGCGCCAGGCGCCGAACTTTGTCGGTGAACGGGTGATAGAGCGCTTCGTTGGCTTGTTCGATGGTCTGTGCCTGGTGGAACACGGCCGTTATGTTGCCATGCAGCGCCGCTATGTGCAAGGGACGCAGCATGGCGGGCGGTGGGTAGACCATGTTAACCGGGGCAGGGTGGGAAGTGGGCGACGGCCGTCCTGCGTAGATCCATTCCAACTGAAGAAGCTGCTCTAGCTGCTGATAAAGATCCTCGGCCTGGATGGGTTTAGGCAAAAAACTGTTGCTGCCAATGTCCAGGCTGCGCTGCACATCTGCCTCCAGCACGCTGGCGGAAGCGGCGATGATGATTGTATCCGCAAAGGCGGGTAGTTGTCGAAGTTGGCGGACGAATGAAAAGCCATCTAATTTGGGCATCACCAGGTCTGTGAGAATGACGCGCGGCTGCCAGGCCAGGGTTTTGATCAACCCCTCTTGCCCGTCTTCCGCTTCGCTGATGAGAAAGCCGAGCGGCTCTAGCAGCCCGGTGAGGACGGCGCGGTTATCGGCGTTGTCGTCCACGATGAGAATTTTTAGCGGGTCGCCTTTGTAGCCGATGATGCGCCTGGTAGGGGGATGGTCGTCTGGCAGGTCGGCGTCGCTGAGCGGCAGGCAAAGGTAAAACCAGAAGCGGCTGCCGTGAGCCAGCGCCGGGGGAGGCGGCATTTTGGGCGCGGTGGTGGTCCAGTCGCCGCCGGCCGTTTTGCTCATGGCGTACAGGTGGCTGTCCATCAGGGTGAGCAGATTGCGGCTGATAGCCAATCCCAGGCCGGTCCCCTGGCTGCGCTGCATGAGGCTGCCCGCCTGTTGGAATGGCTCGAAGATGCTGCCCAGCGCCGCAGCAGGAATGCCGGGGCCGCTGTCGGTGACGGTGAAGCAGAGTTGGGCGCATGGCGGGTTGACGGGCAGTTTGTCAGAAATAATCTTCACTTCTAGCCATACCTGCCCTGCTTCTGTGAACTTGATCGCGTTGCCCAACACGTTTAGCAAAATCTGGCGCAGGCGTTTGGCGTCGCCGCGCACGGTTGTCGGAATTTTTGCCAGCGTTTGCTGAAATTGCAGCCCCTTGTGCCGCGCGCGAATGTCACAAAAGGCGATGACGTCTTCCAGCAGCGCGGGCAGTAGGAATGGGGCTGATTCTAACTCCAGGCGGCCGGCTTCAATTTTTGCCAGGTCGAGCACTTCGTTGATCAGATTCAGCAGATGGTTGCCACTGCGTGCGATCACTTCTATGCCGCGCCGCTGCTCGTTGGTAAGCTGTTCGTCTTGCTGTAAAATTTGCGCATAGCCAAGTACACCATTAAGCGGCGTACGCAACTCATGGCTCATTGCGGCGAGAAAGGCGCTTTTGGCGCGGTTGGCCGACTCCGCAATTTCGCGCGCGGTGTGCGTTTCCTTGAGCAACTGCGCATTTTTGAGAGCGGTAGACGCCTGGTCGGCGAACGCTTGCAAGGTGTGCAGGTCGGCGGGCGTGTAGATGTCCGGGGTGTGGCTGTGAACGGTGAGGATGCCGATGGCTTCCTGGTTCACCAGCAGGGGCGCGCCCATCCAGGCGCCAACGGCCGTTGCTGCTGTCCAATTTTGCCATTCTGGGTCATCGCGGGCGTCCGCCAGCATGATGGGGCGCTTTTCGTTAAAGACGCGCGCGTTTGGTGATTGCTTTTCTGTGAGTGGGGTGCGGGAGACGCCTGTGTCTTGGAAGCCAATCCCTTCACGCAGCGCCAGGTACCCATTTTCGGCCAAAAATAAACCGCTGTTGTCATACTGGATGACCAACGCCAACTGCTGCAAAATGTTGCGCAGCAGGCTCATTTCGTCCAGGTTGCTGTTCAGGTCAATAGCTACCGCTTGCAGGCTTTGGGCGATCTGGCGTTGATGTGATTCTTCGGATAGCAAGCGGCGGTTGTCCATATTGGTGCGGATGACGTAGAAGGCAGCGGCGCTGAGAAGTAGAGCGAGGA
>JACSRF010000195.1 GCA_014879875.1 Anaerolinea sp. | reverse complement strand
GCCACAGTAAAACGTGCTGTTTTGTAAGTTTAGGTGGCCGTTTTCTGCCCGCATCCTAGTCAAACCCCTTGTAACGCAATTTGCCAAATCGCGCTACACTGGCGGTTACAAAAGAACGCCATGGAGGATTTATATGAAATCAAACAGGATTGTCATTTTACTGGCTGTTATTCTATTGCTGGCTTGTTCCTGTGGTAGGGCGGTGGAAGTGGAGGAAACGCCCATCCACCCCGACGCCCAGGCCTACGCCGCTGCCCTGGGCGTCAGCCTGGAAGAGGCTTCCCGCCGCCTGCAACTGCAAAACAGCATTGGCGAACTGGGCGCCGCGCTGCAAGCGAATGAAGCGGATACCTTTGCCGGGCTGTGGCTGGAACATGAACCCGCCTACAAAGTGGTGGTGGCGTTTGTGGGCGATGGGGAAGAGGTGATACGGCCGTATCTCACCAATCCAGCCCTCGCCGACATCATCGAAATTCGCGCGGCCCAATATACCCTCGCCGAGCTGCAAACCGCGCAGCAAGACGTTTCCACTATGGCCGAACAGCCAGGCGCCGTTGCTGTGACCACTGACATCAACGTCATGAGCAATCAGGTTGTCCTCACCGTGGGCAACCCCGACCTGTTTTTGCAGACAGTGACCGCCGCCGGCTACACCCTGCCGCCAATGGTTGTGGTGCAGCCCATTGACCCGGCCAACATCAGCGTCAGCAATACCGCCAGCGTGGCAGAATACGCCGGGCCAGATGGCCGGACCATCTACTTTCCGCGGCAAGCGCCAACCGAGGCAGGCTATACGTCGGAGTTGGAGGGCACGCTTATCCTGGATGAGAATGGCTGCCTGTGGGTACGGCGCGAAGGCGATCCCCTGAGCGACCCGTTTGTCATCCTCTGGCATTATGATTTCTCGTTGTCGGTAAACGACGAAGGGATCGTGGTGCGCAATAGGGACGGCGAACCGGTGGGGCGCGTTGGCGACTGGATGCGGATGGGCGGCGCCGGGCATCCCACCGTGTCGCCGCCAGCAATGCCCGCCGCTTGCCCCGGCCCTTACTGGATTTTGGGTGGCATTGACACAATGGCGGAGCAAGCCATTCCCCGTGTTTCCGTTCAGCCCATCACCGGCCGCGGCATAGACGTTGTGGCCGTTTTCCATGCGCAATCCAAAGCCGCCGCCAATGAAGGCAGTCTCAGTGGTCGGCTCACCATTGACGGCCGCTGTTTCCGCGTCAATGGCTACACCATCCTCTGGCCGCCCGACATCTGGCCGAATGGGGACGCCGATCCCATACAAATTGTGTACCGTAAAGATGATGTCACGACTGTCATGTTTGCTGTAGGCGATGAAGTTGTGTTGGCGGGCGGGGAGAAAACAGTGGACAATTACCGTTTCCTGGCGAACGACGCCAATTGCTCTGGCCCGTTTTGGGGCGCGGCGGCGCTTACGCCCCAAAAATGAATGGTTATCCGCAAGCCCTGCAAACCCGTGTTCTACATGAAGGCCCTGGCAACGGCCGTTGCCGGGGTTTTTTCTGTAGGGCAATCGTGACACGGCCGTATACCAACCGCCATCACCTCCTATTTGTTTGCGGGTACGATGGGAGCGTATCGGTAATCGGTGATCGGTAATCGGTAATCGGTAGGCGGGCTTGGAACCAGGTTCGTTGAATTCTGTGTTCCCAATCCACCCCTATATATAGATGTTAAGAAAAAGATTTGGGATTTTCTCACAGCTTGTCAGGGGGCAAGCCAATCGTAAATCGCAAATCGTTAATCGTAAATCCTATAACAGGAGGCGACTCGATGCGTAACTTTGTTTTGGCGATTTTCATTCTTTTGCTGCTGCTGCCGGCGCTGGCCTGCCAGTTGGCGACGCAGGTTGAGGGCGGGACGGCGCTGCCCACGCCCCCGGCGTTGATTGCCGTGCCGACCGCTTTGAACCCACCCCCCACGCTGCCGGTAACGGCCGTTCTCACCACCACCAGCACGCCCATCCCCACGAGGTCCCCACTGGCGACGGCGACTTGCGCTTACAACGCCGCCTTCGTGCGCGACGTGACCATCCCCGACGATACGCAAATGGCAGCCAACGGCCGTTTCACCAAGACGTGGCGCGTGCGTAACAGCGGCGACTGCGCCTGGCCGTCAGGCATGACCTGGACGTTCCACTCTGGCAGCCAGATGGGGGGCGCGGCGTCCAGCCCAATGCCAATTTTAGCGGTAGGGGAAACGGCCGATATTTCCGTAGAGTTAACTGCCCCCGCCAGCCCTGGTACACACACCGGCTATTGGCGTGCGCAGCTGCCGGATGGGACGCTGCTGCCCGCCCGCTTTTTCGTGCGCATTGTGGTCGCCGCGCCCACGCCCACGGCTACGGCGACGACGGCCGTGCCCATCATCGCCTATTTCCGCGCCAACGTCACCCAGGCGAACCCCGGTACGGCCGTGACCCTGCAATGGCAGACCAACGGCGATGGCGTCACCATCTACCGGCTGCGCGGCGGACAAATGGGGGAATCGTGGAGCCAACCGGCGACGGGGAGCCTGGTTTACCAGATTGACGCCAATGAGCGTAACCTGGTTGAATTTGCGCTCTTTGCCAGACGTGATAATGTTACCGATTATGCGCAGGCCAACCTGAACATTCCGTTGACCTGCCCGCACCCCTGGTTCTTTACCCAAGCCCCTGCTGAATGCGCGCAAGATGCGCCGCTGTTCTCCAATGGCGTAGAGCAGCATTTTGAGCGTGGGGTGATGATCTGGGTAGCCGCTCAGGAGCGCATTTACATTTTGTATGACGATGGTCAATCCTCCACGCGCTGGCAGGCGTATGTGGATGCGTGGGCTGTTGGCGACCCGCTGGATGATCCCACAATTCTGCCACCCCCTGGCTTGTACCAACCGCAGCGCGGCTTTGGCCTGCTCTGGCGCGAGACGCCGGGGATCGCCGACCGGCTGGGATGGGCGACGGCGCCAGAAACGGCGTTCACCACGGCCTACCAGACCACCGCGCGCTACAAGTACAATGAAACGTATTTGCGGGCGCTGGATGGGGACGTGTGGCATTTGCTACCGGAGCAGAGCGGGTGGGAGAAGGTGGGGGATTGACGAGTGACGAGTGACGAGTGTATCTGTTTAGTTACACAGAGATTCACAGAGGAAATCTGATTGACTGACAAATCTCATTTTCGGGGTTCGGGGCAAAAAGTTAATTCTGTCAGACAATCAGGAAGAAACACAGAGGTTCACGGAGAGAAGAAAGAGAAAA
>JACSRF010000069.1 GCA_014879875.1 Anaerolinea sp. | reverse complement strand
CTGTTCGCTGTCCGAACAAGGATGTTCGGACTACAGATGTAAAGCGAACATCCCTGTTCGCTGTCCGAAGAAGGATGTTTGGACTACAGATGTAAAGCGAACATCCCTGTTCGCTGTCCGAACAAGGATGTTCGGACTACAGAACCCCCGTTCACGGCAGCGGCCCGGCCGGGCTGATGAAGAAAGGCGGGATCTGTATCTCGTCCAGGCAGCTTGTATCCAGCCCTTCTACCGCACCGCTGCCGATGAAGTCGCCCACCACCTGGAGCATACAGCCTGCCAGCAGCACATCGTGGCCGTAGTGGGGGATGATCAAGTGCAAACTATTTGGCAGACTGGCGGCGACAGATTCGGCGTATTGTGGTGGGGTGATGGGGTCGGCGTTGCCAGAGAGGAGAAGGGTGGGGATAACGGCCGTTACCGGCTGCCGCAGCCCCTCTGTCACAACTGCCTGCGGCCAATCGGCGCAAGCGGCCACAAAATCGGCAGCAACCAGACTAAACTGGGAGCCAGCCTGGAGCGCCTCCGCCTGCGCCAGGTCAATAAACGACGCATCCTCACTGCACGCCACCGCGTAAAACATGCCCTGGTACAGCCCCACGCCGCTGGAAACCAACAGAAACTGCGCCAGCAGCGGCCCAAAATCGCCGCTCTCGGCCGCATTGTGGATGAGCAGCGGCAGCAGCGAAACAATGTCGGCGCTGTAGAGTAAAGTGAAAATGCTCTGCATGAATTCATCTCGGTTGAGCGTCAACTCCACCACCTCGCCATTGAGCGGATGGGTGAGCCGGACGTCAACGCTCCCATCTACCTGATCGAGCAAGGCGGCAAATTCGGCCGTCAGGTCCGGGAAGGCGGCCTGGCAGCCAGCATCGGCGGCGCAGCGGGCAAAGAAAAGGTCGAGGGCGCGCTGGCCGTCGCGGGGCGCTTGCAGTTGCAGCACCAAATCCGGCCCGACGACGGCGTTGAGGACAACGCTGCGAACGCGCTCCGGGAAGAGGCGCATATATTCCAGGGCGGCGCGGCTGCCGTAGGACGTGCCGATCAGGTTGATTTGCTCATACTCCAGGGCGGCGCGCACATCGTCCAGGTCGCGCATGGCGATGGTGGTATGGTACTGCGTCAGGTCGTTGGCGGCGGCCAATTCCTGGCGGCAGCTCCCCAGCGCCGCTTCCAGATCATCAGGGCTGCTATCCAGCGGCAGGTCATTCAGGTTGGGGCAGGCGAGGGGATTGGAGCGTCCCGTGCCCCGTTGGTCCACCAGCACGATGTCCCGGCTCTGGTTGATGCGTTGCAGTGTGGACAGGATGGGCGCATAGGCGCTGATGGCGGCCTGCCCCGGCCCCCCGGCCAGCAGGAAGACGGGGTCGGGCTGTGGCTGGCTGTTGGTGGCGGGGATGATGGCGAAATGGATGTCGAGGGAACGGCCGTTTTCCGGCCCATCTCGATTCTCCAACACGGTGATTAGGCCACACTGCGCCTTGACGCCGCCGGCAAGCTGGCAGTCACGCAGTTCTGGGCGGTCAGTGGGCGCGGCGGCGCTGCGCCCCAGGCAGCCGGTGAGGAAGAGTAGGGAAACTGTCAGCAGTAGAAAAATTTGTTTCATAGGCCTTTGCTCCAGATTATTGAGATGATACCTTATCGCTTTGTAAAAACGCCAGCATGATAGTGTATGCGAGTTGTTGTGTTGGTACAAGACGGCCGTTCCTGATGAAACGCCCCCCGAAAAACTTCACCCTCGATTATGACCACGACGCTGTCGAGCTTCTCATTTACCCCTTATTGTTGGCTGGTTCCAGGCTGGTATTTTTCCCCTAGACTGCCTCAACGGGTATCGTAGATTTCTTGCGCGGCCGTTACTTCGGCGATGTGTTCCTCTGCCCAATGGCGAATGGCGGCAATGGGCGTACACAAGGTCTCCCCTAAAGGAGTTAGCGTGTATTCTACGCGCGGCGGCACTTCCGGGTAAAGTGTCCGGCTAACCAGCCCATCCCGCTCCAAATTGCGCAGGGTTTGGGTGAGCATCTTCTGCGAAATGCCCACGATATTTTGCCGAAGCGTGGAAAAGCGCATTGGGCCATCTTCAAGCAAACCAATGATCAGGGCTGTCCACTTATCGCCTATGCGGTTAAGGACATGTCGCGTTGGGCAGTTGCTGTTATAAACGTCGCCTTTGATTTTAATTGTTTCCATCAGGTAACTACCTCACTTCAAAGCGCCTACTTCCCAAAATAGAGTAAATCTCTTATAGTAACTACTGCAAATTTTATCAGAATATAAGGAGTCAAACAATGTCACAAAACAACCAACCTACGCTTTTAGTTACCGGTTCCTCTGGGCATTTGGGGCGTAGGGTTATCGAATTACTGCTGGAAGCACAGGCAGGCACAATCATTGCCGCTACCCGGTCACCGGAAAAATTGGCGGATTTGCGCCAACGGGGGGTTATCGTGCGTCAGGCTGATTTTGACAAGCCGGATTCGCTTGCGGAAGCCTTTGCCGGCGTTGATCGCCTGCTGCTCATTAGCACAGATGCCCTGGGCGAACCGGGGCTGCGCCTGAGACAACATCGCACGGCCGTAAAAGCCGCCGCAGAAGCCAATGTAAGCCATGTGGTTTACACATCGCTGATCAATCCCGGCCCAGATTCGCCGGTACTTTTTGCGCCGGATCATCATGGAACAGAAACGGCGCTGGCGGCCAGCAAATTGAATTGGACGATCTTACGTAACAATCTTTATGCGGACATTCTGCCGGCCTCGCTCAGCCGGGCGATGCAAATGGGACAATTGTTTAGTGCGGCCGGGGAGGGAAAGACGGCTTATGTGACGCGCGAAGATTGTGCGCGTGCGGCCGCGGCCGCGCTGGCCTCGTCTTTTAACGGCCGTCGTACTCTCGACATCACCGGCTCGGAGGCGCTCTCGCAGACCGACCTGGCCGCTATCGCCACCCGAATCGCCGGGAAGCCAGTTACGTATATTCCGCTGGAATTGGAAGTGCTGATCGAGAATATGGTGGCTGCCGGGCTGCCCCACCCTCTCGCCGAAACCTATGCTTCAATTGATACCGCCATTGCCCAAGGCAAATGCAGCACGGTATCTAACGCAGTTGAAGAATTAACCGGGCGTAAACCAACCCCCGTTGCTGAATTTTTGGACACCCAGCGCGATGCTTTGTTGCCAGCATGAACGGTTTCCTAGCGTAACTTTTGTGCAATTGGTGGCGAAATCTTGAAAAATCGCCAAAAATGAAAATCGCACTTTAAC
>JACSRF010000070.1 GCA_014879875.1 Anaerolinea sp. | reverse complement strand
GTTAAAGTGCGATTTTCATTTTTGGCGATTTTTCAAGATTTCGCCACCAATTGCACAAAAGTTACGTTAAGAGTAGGGAGCTAGAGCCACACATAATCCATACCCCCTATAGACGTTTTGGTGCAAAGCAGCCGACAATGATGTAAGCGACACGCGCATGGTCTTGACGACCCTGCCGTAAGGAGGCTGGCTATGTTCGAGAAACGTGTTTTTTTCAAGAACGGCCGTTCCCGACTGTTCCCCTTATTCCTCATTGCCCTGCTGACGCTGCTGGCGTTAACCTTGCCACAGGCCAAACAGGGTGAAACTCACAATTTTCCCATTATTGATGGCCTGTTCACCGGGGATTGGTGCGCCCCCAACTTCGCCGGCGTTTTTGGGCCAGACACCTTAACCACGTTAGCGCCGCCAGCCTGCCCGCTGGGCACTGAGTTTTTCTGGGACGACATGGATGCGGTCAACTATGGCGGCATAGATACCATGGGCTGGATGCTCGGCGGTATGCCCGGCGCGATCGTCCCGGACCCCGAAGTAGACATCAATTTCTTCGCCACTACCGCCGATCCGACCATCGTTTTCTTTGCCATTGCCCTGGGCGTCTTTCCCTCCAGCGGCGGCACACCGCCCCACGTCCAAATCGCCATTGACATAGACGGTCCAATCAGCGGGAATGCCATATGGTACGATCCCCTCATGGTTGGCGTGATTCCCGCCGGGCTGGCGGCCGTGCCCATGCCCCGCTTCGCCGATTACCTGATCACCACCGACGTTGCCGGTAACGTAGCCAGGGTATGGGAAGCGACCTCAACGCCGGGCGCCTGGACGATGGTGGGGATAGCGCCCCTGGCCTGGTCTGGCAACATCGGGCCGGGGCCTGGCGTTATTGAGATCGCCGTTCCCTGGGGTATGTTTGTACCAGGGCCAATCTTTGCACCAGGCGTACAGGCGGCGCTGACCATCATGAGCGCCCATAGTCTCCCCTTTATCGGCCTTGCCGATGCGCCCATGACGCCCGAAGAGGACATCTTTACTGAGCTTGGCGCCGGTTTCACCACCAGCCCAGATATATGCCCGCCTGGCCCTGTGTCCACAGATTGCGAACTATTTATCGCCCCAGGGGGCGGCGGAGGCAGCGCCGATGCCTTTGTCCTCATCACCTATCCGCTGCCAGCAACGCCGACGAATACGCCGACGAATACGCCGGCCAACACGCCAACAAATACACCAACGCAAACGCCGAGCAGCACACCAACCATGACGCCAAGTAACACGCCGACAAATACGCCCACCAGCACCTATACGCCAACGCCAACCAACACAGCTACGGGCACACCTTCGCCAACAAATACGCCGACAAATACGCCTTCCAGCACGCCAACCAGCACCGGCACGCCAACGTTAACGGCCACGCCCACCGACACGCCCGCAGCAACGGCCACAAATACCGCCTCTCCGACGCTGACGCCTGACGCGACAGCCACAGCTACAGTCACGCCGACCGGCACGCCGGAGCTGCCGTCTTATTATTTATACTTGCCGGTGATCTGGCGTGAAACGTAAAACGTGAAACGTGACCGGGGATGCATCACGTTTCACGTAGAATTCGAAAGGCCTCGTTATCTGATAACGGCCGTTATCTGATAACGGCCGTTACCTGATAACGGCCGTTCCGCCTAAATACGGCCGTAACACCTCCGGCACAACAATGCTGCCATCCGCCTGCTGATTATTCTCCAGCAAGGCAATCATGACGCGAGGCAGCGCCAGCCCACTACCATTTAAGGTGTGGACGTAACGGGTACGGCCGCCATCCGCCGGCCGGTATTTAATGTTAGCCCGCCGCGCCTGAAACGCTTCCGTATTGCTAATCGAGCTGATTTCCAGCCATTCGCCACAGCCGGCCGCCCACGCTTCCAGGTCATACTTCTTGGTGGCGGCAAAGCCGAGGTCGCCTGTCACCATTTCTACGACACGATAACGCAGCCCCAATGCCTCGCAAACATTTTTTGCATTCTGCACCATTTCCTCAAGCGCCTGATAGCTCGTTTCCGGCGTGGTGAAGCGGTACATCTCTACCTTGTCGAACTGATGCCCACGCTTAATGCCGCGCACGTCACGGCCGGCGCTCATCTTCTCGCGGCGGAAGCAGGGCGTGTAGGCCACGTACTTTTGGGGCAGATCGGCCTCGTCCAGAATTTCGTCACGGTGAATATTGGTGAGAGCGATTTCGGCCGTACCCAGCAACATGTAATCCTCTTCCGCGTCCCGGTAGATGTTGTCAGCGAACTTGGGTAACTGCCCCGCCCCCTCAAACATGGCCGAGCGTACCATGAAGGGCGGGTAAATTTCCGTGTAATCATGCTGCGTGACGTGGTAATTGAGGAAGAATTGGATCAACGCCCGCTGCAAGCGCGCCCCCCACCCTTTCAGCAGGTAGAAACGGCTGCCGCTCATCTTCACGCCCCGCTCAAAATCAATGATGTCCAAAGCCGGCCCCAAATCCCAATGCGGTTTGGGCGTGAAGTCAAACTGCGGTTCGGGCGCGCCTTGCGGTGGGTGGTTGATGTTGGCGCTGTCATTGGCGCCAACGGGCACGCTCTCATGGGGGATGTTGGGAACCCAAAGCATGTGCTCATTGAGCCGGGCATCTACCTGGCGCAGTTCTTCATCCAATTCACTGATCCGTTCGCCAAGCTTGCGCGTTTCCTCTTTGGCCTCGTCGGCGTTGAATTGCAGGCTGTTCACCTGAGTACGCAGTTGTACGGCCGTCTGACCCACATCTTGCCCCACTTCGGCGCGTCGCAGATCCGCCTCCAGCTTTTTCAGGCTGCCCATCCAGTAGCCGATCTGTTTCGAGCTTTCGTTACGCTGGCGGCGCAGCTCTTCTACCTCGCCCAAAATTTCGCGGCGGCGGTTATCAGCGGCCAGAATTTCGTCAATCGGGGCGGTGTCGTTCAATTTAGCGATTTGTTCTTTTACCCAATCAGGTTTTTCACGAATCAGGTTAATGTCTAACATGGGGATCTCCTTATTGAAAGATTTGACAAATCGCAGAAGATTTGTCAAATCTAAACGTGTAAATTATTCAAATCTCGTTCCTAACCTGGATAAACCAGAAAAGAATTTAACGCAACGCCTTTCTTCCTTTGCCCCTTTGCGTTAAAAATTCTTGGCATGGTTCATTCCAAGTAATCTGTGCTTTGCAAATCTGGCAAGAAAGCGTGTCATGCTGAACGGAGTCTTCGGAGTGAAGCATCCCGTTCACCTGACTAAACCGTAG
>JACSRF010000207.1 GCA_014879875.1 Anaerolinea sp. | reverse complement strand
CTTAAGCGCATTCTTAAGAAGGCTGTGTAAAATGTATTAAAGTGGAGGACTTGAAAGTTGACTTTTGGGGTAGGTTTCATGCAAAAGAGACGATGCTCTTCACTGAAAATTTATCAGGAATAGGGATTATCATTGTTAGCGCCATGAGCTTAACAATAGTTGATGTGCGCTTTAAGCAAGCAGGCAAGGAACTGGTATGAGAATATTAATGCTAGCGCCACAACCCTTTCTTGAACCACGCGGAACGCCTTTGAGTGTTTGTCAGCGTATTCAGGCATTATCTGCACTTGGACATGAAGTAGATTTAGTAACTTATCATGTTGGCAAAGATGTGCAGATACCGGGCCTGCAAATTTATCGTATTCCACGTACCCCATTTATCAAGGAAGTAAAAGTAGGGCCGTCGTGGATAAAACCATGGCTTGATCTTCTGCTCTTTTTTGTAGCCCTTAAATTACTTTTTAGCCGACGCTATGAAGTGATTCATTCTCATGAAGAAGCCGCATTCATTGCGGTTTTGCTCTCTTCCTTGTTTGGAATTCGCCATATTTATGATATGCACTCTAGCCTGCCACGCCAACTTAAAAATTTCAATTTTGGCAACTGGACGCCTCTAGTATACCTGTTTGATCTGCTAGAGCGGTGGGTGATCAATACGTGCGATGCGGTGATTACCATTGGCGCCGACCTGGAAGCGTTAGTGCGCGAGATCAATCCTCATGTGACCCTGATCACCATCGAAAACATGCCTGTCTACACAAATAACGCGACGGCCGATAATAGAGATATGGAGCAGTTAAAACAACAGTTGGCGTTGCAAGGTCTACTCCCTATCGTCTACACCGGCACTTTTGAGGCCTATCAGGGTTTAGACTTGTTGCTAGAAAGCGCCTGTATCGTCGTCAACGAAAACCCCAAAGCTCGTTTCTTGTTAGTTGGCGGCAAATTGCATCAGATCTCGCACTGGCAGCAAGTAGCCGAGCAAATGGGCATTGCCGGGCAGGTGCAGTTTATGGGTACAGTCCCCATGGAGGAGGCATCCCTTTACCTGAAACTGGCGGAAGTGCTGGTATCGCCACGCACGGGAGGCACTTCGGTGCCGCTGAAGATTTACAGCTACTTACACGCCGGTAAAGCGACCGTAGCCACCAAACTGACAGCGCACACGCACGTCTTGAACCAGGATGTGGCCTATCTGGTGGAACCGACCAAAGAAGCGTTGGCCGCAGGAATTCTAAAACTGCTGGATGATTCTGATTTGCGCCATCGTTTGGGGCAGCGGGCGCAGCAGTTTGCCGAGGAAAAGTACAGCCTTGCCAATTACCTGGAGAAATTGCGTAAAGTTTACCAATTTCAAGTGGGTTTGGTAGACATCCCCGAAAGCGCCCTGGTAATAATAGATTAGGTCAACGACAATGTGCGGTATTTGTGGGACAATTTCCTTGACCGGGGGACAGGCGGAGCAACGACCGTTACTCCGCCCCATGTGCCAGACCCTTCACCACCGAGGGCCGGACGACGAAGGATTCTTCAGTGACGACCACGCCCTGCTCGGGATGCGTCGCCTCAGCATCATAGACCTGGACACCGGCCACCAACCCCTCAGCAATGAAGATGGTACGCTCTGGCTCATCTTCAACGGCGAAATATACAACTACCGCGAATTGCGCGCCCGACTCCGCCAGCAAGGGCACCACTTCACCACCCAGAGCGACTCCGAAGTCATCGTCCACGCTTATGAGGAATATGGGATGCAGTGCGTCACCCATTTTAACGGTATGTTCGCCTTCGCCATTTGGGATGTGGCGCGGCGGCGGCTCTTTCTGGCGCGAGATCGGTTGGGCATTAAACCGCTTTATTACTGGGCGCAAGGTGAACAACTCGTTTTTGGCTCGGAGTTGAGCGCCCTCTTGGCCCACCCGGCTGTGCCGCGTGACCTTGATTTGCTGGCGCTGGACCAATTTCTGACGGTGGAATACATCCCCGCGCCGCGCACGATTTTGCAGGGTGTCTGCAAGCTGCCTCCCGGTCATTGGCTGCGCTTTGATGAGGAGGGTATGCAGCTTGAACAGTATTGGGATGTGTCACAACGGCCGTTTAGCGGCAGCTACACAGAAGCGGTCGAAACCCTCACTGAACTCATCGCCGATGCCGTGCGTTTACGTCTGGTCAGCGACGTGCCGCTGGGCGCATTCCTCAGCGGCGGCCTGGATTCCAGCAGCATCGTCGCCTTCATGAGTCAGGCTGCCCCCGAACCCATCCGCACCTTCTCCATTGGCTTTGGTGAGCAAAGCTATAACGAACTGCCCTATGCCCGTCAGGTTGCCGCACACTTTCACACCCAACACCACGAGGAGTTTTTAGAGCCAGACATCACCGATCTGGCGCTGCGGCTGCTCAACCATCTGGATGAGCCTCTGGCCGATTTTTCCATTTTCCCCACCTACCTCGTCTCCAAAGTCGCCAGCCAACAGGTCAAAGTCGTCCTATCCGGCGACGGCGGCGACGAACTATTCGGCGGCTACGATACCTATGTCGCCCAACATGCCGACCGCTATTATCGCCATTTGCCGGCCCTGCTGCGGCAGAAAACGCTGCCCGCGCTCTTCGACCGGGTTCCGCCGCAGCCGGCCAAAAAGGGATTGATCAACAAGAGCAAACGATTTGTGGAAGGAGCAGCCCTGCCGCCCGTTTGGCAGCATACCCGCTGGATGAGCTTCATGACGGACGCCGACAAAGCCGCTCTCTATCACCCTGGCCTGGCGCAGCAGCTAAACGGCCGTTCCGGACTGGCCTTCGTCGAACCCTATTTTCAGCAAAGTGCCGGGCGAGACCCCCTGGCGCAGCAGCAGTATGTAGACGTAAAAACCTACCTGGCCGACAACATCCTCACCAAAGTAGACCGGATGAGCATGGCGGCTTCTATCGAGGCGCGTGTACCCCTGCTCGATTATCGCCTGGTGGAATTTGCTCTGAATTTGCCGCCGGCCTGGAAAATGCAGCGCGGTCAGACAAAATTGATCCTGCGTCGGGCGCTGCGGGATGTCCTGCCCGCCGCCATTCTCGCCAAACCGAAGCAAGGGTTTAGTATCCCTCTGAAACATTGGCTGCGTGGTCCGTTACGGCCGTTGCTCACCGACACGCTCTCCCCGGCAACCATCACCCGGCGTGGCCTCTTCCACCCGCCCACCGTCAGCCGTTGGGTGGAAGAGCATCTAAACGGCCGTTGCAACCACAGCCACCGCCTCTGGTCGCTCATCGTCCTGGAATTGTGGCAGCAAAAATTGGAACGTGTGACCATCCTATGAAACAGCCGTCAGCCGCCCTCTCTGCCGCCATCGGCGCTTACTGGAATGCCCACATTCACGATCTAGAAATCGCCACCCAGCCGGTAGGCACAGCCGCTTTCTTCCAGGAACTCGACGCCTACCGCTTCGACAAGCTGCGTTACCTGCCCCAGGTAGTAGATTTTGGCGCATTTGCCGGGCAGCGGCTGCTGGAAGTAGGCTGTGGCGTCGGGCTAGACCTGGCCCGCTTCGCCCAGGGCGGCGCGTTGGTGACGGGGGTAGACTTGTCGGCAACGGCCGTATCCCTCGCCCAACAAAACTTCGCCCAACAAGGATTGACGGCTGATTTGCGCGTCATGGATGGCGAAGCGCTCGACTTTGCCGCTAACAGCTTCGACGTTGTCTATGCCCATGGCGTGCTGCAATACACCGCCGACGCCGGGCAAATGGTCCACGAATTGCACCGCGTCCTGCGCCCCGGCGGGCAGGCCATCCTCATGGTCTACAACCGCTACTCCTGGCTCAACGCTCTCTCCAAACTGATGAACGTTGGCCTGGAACATGAAGATGCGCCCGTGCTGCGCAAATACAGCCAGCGCGAGTTTCGCGCCCTGCTGCGCCCCTTCGCCCGCGCCCAAATCATTCCTGAACGCTTTCCCGTGCCCACGCAACTGCATCATGGCCTGAAAGCGACGTTATACAACGACTTGTTCGTCAAAACCTTTAACCTTTTGCCCCGGCGGTTGATACGGCCGTGGGGCTGGCACCTCATGGCTTTTGCCGAGAAATAAGATGAAACGAGACCTGGCAGACATCGCCGCACAGACTTATGATTTGCTGGTCATCGGCGGTGGCATCTATGGCGTTTGTGTCGCCTGGGATGCGGCCCAGCGCGGCCTGCGTGTCGCCATGGTCGAGCGAGGGGAGTTTGGCGCGGCCACCTCGGCCAACAGCCTGAAAACCCTGCACGGCGGCCTGCGTTACCTGCAAGAGGCCAACTTGCCGCGGATGCGGCTGATGATCCGCGAACGGCGCGCCTGGCTGCGCATTGCCCCCGACCTGACGCGCCCGCTCCCTTTTCTGCTGCCCACCGGCGGCAAATTATCGCGTCACCGGCTGCTGCTGACGGCCGCTCTGCTCATCAACGACCTGGTAAGCTGGGACCGCAACCGGGGCGTGCGGCCAGAATGGCATTTGCCACACGGCCGTATTCTCTCCCGCGCCGACTGTTTCGCCCATCTGCCCGGCCTGCCCGATTCCCGCGTCAGCGGCGGCGCGCTCTGGTACGACGCCCAAATTTTGGATACTGAAAAACTACTGCGCGCTATTTTACAGGCGGCTATCACACACGGCGCCCGCGCCGTTAATCAAACGGCCGTTACCGGCTTCATCCAACAAGGGCGGCGTGTTCAAGGCGCTATTATCACCGACCGACTCAATGGACAAAGCCATGAGGTGCAAGCCAGCCTGGTGGTTAACTGCGCCGGGGCGTGGAGTGACGGGCTGCTGGCGTTGGTGGACGGCCGTTCCGCCACTCCCACCCCCACCTTCCATCTCTCCACTGCCATCAACCTGGTCACGCGCCAGATTGTGCCCAACGTGGCCGTGGGGCTGCCCAGCCGTTGGCAAGGGCGCGCGCGCATTCTCTTCACGGCTCCCTGGCAAGATTGCTCGCTCATCGGTACCTGGCACGCCCCTTATACGGGAACCACACCCGCCTACCAGGTGGACGAGGCGACCCTTGACGCTTGCCTGGCTGAGGTCAACGCCGCCTACCCGCCCGCCCAACTCACCCGCGCCGATGTACGCCAGGTTCACGCCGGTTATCTACCCATGCAGCCCGGCCCGGCCGACGCGGTACGGCTGGTGCGCGAAAGCGTCATCTACGACCACGCCCGAACCGACCAATTGGATGGGCTGATCAGCGTCATTGGCGTGAAGTACACCACTGCCCGCCACACCGCTGAACGCGCTGTAGACCTGGCATTGCGCAAATTGGGGCGAACGGCCGTTCCCTGCCAGACCGCCCACACCCCCATAGCGCACGTTTCTCCAGCGCGTCCCATTGATGAGGAATACCCTGATGCCATCACGTATTGACAAAGCGAACGAACGGCCGTGGCAGCTAGAAATGTTCGGCCGTTCCCTCAAGAAACAACAAAAACTCGACGCCCTCCTAAAACTGGCCGGTAACGTCACCGACCAGGACTGCTTGCTGCTCACCTGCGGCGACAACAATGGCGCGCTCAACTACTATTTCCGCGAGCATGGCGGTCGGTGGGCCTGGGGCGACGTGATCGGCGAAAACCTGGATGAAATGAGCGCCTTGCTCGGCGAAACAGTCCATCACGTACCAGAAGCTGCCTTCCCCCTTGCCGACAGCCAGTTCGACTGCGTGGTTGCCATTGACGTGTTGGAGCACCTGGCCGATGACCAGCCCTTCCTGAGCGAGGTGCGGCGCGTGCTGCGGCCGGGTGGGCGCGGCGTCATCACCGTGCCCAATGGCGACCCCCGCCTGCTGGCTAATCGCCTCAAATGGCGCGTGGGCATGACGCCGGAGATATACGGCCACACTCGCGCCGGATACACCGTGCCGGAGCTACAAGCTGCTTTACGCCAGGCTGGTTTTCAACCCACCGCCAGCGGTGGCTATTCTCGCCTCTTCACCGAACTGATCGAGTTGGTGATTAACTTTGGCTACGTTCGCGTCTTGTCGCGCCAAAAGGGGCAGCCAGAGCCAGGTCACATCGCCCCCACGTCATCGGGCGACTTGAAGCGGCATGGCGCAGCCTACCGCCTCTATACGCTGGCCTTTCCTCTGATGCGCCTGTTCAGCAAACTGGATTGGCTGCTGCCCGCCAGCGGTAACGGCGCGGTGATCGTGGTGGCTAATAAACCGGAGGGGACGCCATGAAAGTTCTCGTTACCGGCGCGGGCGGCTTTGTGGGCAGCCATTTGGTGGACAGCCAGCTTGCCCAGGGCAACCAGGTGCGGGCAGTGGATTTGCATCTGGAGCGATTATCCCATGCCGCGCATCATCCCCATCTGGAACGTGTTACCGGCGACCTCACCGACGGCCGTTTGCTGCCCTCATTGGTAACGGGCGTGGATACGGTCTACCACCTGGCTAGCGCCCACCTGGACGTCAGCCAACCGGACAGCCATTACCATCGGGTGAATGTGACGGCGACAGAGGCGCTGCTAAGGGCCGCCCACGCCGCCGGGGTAAACCGCTTTGTCCATTGCAGCACCAACGGCGTTCTGGGTGAAATTCGGCAAATCCCGGCCGACGAGACAGCCCCTTGCAACCCCACCAACATTTACGAAGAGACGAAGCTGTTAGGCGAGCAGGCGGCTTTGGTCTATTATCAGGAGACAGGCTTCCCAGTGGTAGTAGCCCGGCCGGCCTGGGTGTATGGACCGCGCTGCCCGCGCACGGCGCGCCTGCTGCGCGCGATTAAGAAGGGGCGCTTTGTGATGTTTGGCGACGGCCGTACCTTGCGTCACCCCATCTACATCAGCGACGCCATACGCGGCCTGGAACTGTGCGCCGAACGCGGAACGCCCGGCGAGATTTATTTCCTGGCCGGGGAGCGGTCCGTCAGCCTGAACGAGTTGACAGAGACGCTTGCCATCGCGCAAGGAGTAAAGCCGCCCGCTTTACGTCTGCCCATGTCGTTGGGCATGGCCGCTGCTTATGGGGCACAAACGCTGTTTGGCCTGCTGCGCCGTCAGCCCCCCATCTCCCGGCGCACCCTCGATTTTTACCTGAAAGATAATGCTTATGACATCAGCAAAGCGCGGCGTGACCTGGGATTTGCCCCGCAAATAGATTTGGCGACCGGCCTGAAAGAGACAGTGAAGACCTGACAGCTTCAGGAAACCCTGCCAGGTCGGCGCGATGAGGAATATAAAACATGGAAGAAGATTTGCAGAATACCGTCCAGTCCGTCCATGACTACTGGAACAGCCACACTCTGGGTTTCCAATACGTCACCGACCACAGCATTGAGCCGGGCACGCCAGCGTTTTTCGCCCACATACGGCCGTGGATGAATCCGTACAAGTTCCCCTGGATTATGGCGCGCATTGATCAAGAATCGAAGCTGCTCAAAGGGAAACACCTGTTGGAAATCGGCTGCGGCATGGGGTATGACAGCCTGGAATTTCTCAAGCGAGGCGTGCGCGTCACGGCGACTGACCTGACGCCCAATGCTGTCGCTATGACGCTGCGCCATTTTGAGGTAGAAGGGGTGCAGGCGGAGGCGGTGCATACGGCCAACGCCCTTGACCTGCCCTTTGCGGATAACACCTTCGACGCGGTATGGGCGAATGGGGTGCTGCACGCGACCGGCGATACGGAACGGGCGATTCAAGAGGCGCGGCGGACGCTGAAACCGGGCGGGCGGGCGATCATCTCCCATTTTTACCGTAAACCTTCGTGGATGTGGCTGCTGCACCGTTACGGCCGTGAGAATATCGAGTATAAAGAGGAAGACCCGCCGGTCAACGAGTTTTATACCGACGCCGAGGTGCTGGCGATGTTTCATGGCTACCAGGTTGTGGCGGTGGCGCGGGAGCATCACCGGCTGCTGCCGGTGCGCCGCGACGGAGTGAAGGCGGCGCTGTATAAATATGGGCTGCGCCCGGCCTACAACTTGCTGCCGGAAGGGTTGGCAAAGAAGTATGCGTATAAGGTATCGGTAACGGCCGTAAAACTCTAATGTGTGGCATTTGTGGTAAATACAGCCCGGCCGGCGTTCGCGCCGCAGAGATTCAGCCCATGCTGGACGCCATCGCCCATCGTGGCCCGGATGATGAGGGGGTGTATGTGGACGGCCGTATCGCCCTGGGCAACCGCCGTCTCAGCATCATTGATTTGCCGGGCGGCCGTCAGCCCATCGCCAATGAAGACGAGACCATCTGGGTCGTCTACAACGGCGAAATCTACAACTACCCGGCGCTGCGCCACGAACTCCAGCAGCGCGGCCACATCTTCCGCACCCACAGCGACACCGAAGTCGTCGTCCATTTGTACGAAGAAATGGGCGAGCGCTGCGTGGAAAAGCTGCGCGGCATGTTCGCCTTCGCCTTGTGGGATGGCAACCAGCACAAGCTGCTCCTGGCGCGCGACCGCCTGGGGCAAAAACCCCTCTTCTACGCCCAGAGAGGCGAGGAGCTGCTTTTCGGATCCGAAATCAAGGCGATTCTGGCGGTAGATGGGCAGGCCCACGAGATGAACTACGCCGCTATGCACCATTACCTCTCGCTGCGCTTCGTTCCCTCGCCGCAGACCATGCTGAAACACATCCAAAAGCTGCCCCCCGCCCATACCCTTGTCTGGCAGGCGGGCGAGATGCGCCTTGCCCGCTATTGGGACATCTCCTTTCAGGAGAAGCTGGCGCTGGATGAGCGGGCTTATGTGGACGGTCTGCGGCAAAAGTTGGGCGAGGCGATCAGCTCGCATCTGATCAGCGATGTGCCGGTGGGGGCGTTTCTCAGCGGTGGGCTGGATTCCAGCATTATTGTGGCGATGATGGCCCAGGATTTAGGTGTGGCGACCAGCACCTTCGCTATCGGCGTGGAAGAGCAGGATTTTAACGAGCTGCCCTACGCCCGCCAGGTGGCCGAGTGGCATCACACCAATCACCAGGAGGCGTGTGTGGCCTCCAATTTGATGCTGGCGCTGCCGCAGATGATCTGGCATTTGGATGAGCCATCGGACCCGATTGCCGCCTGCCAGTATCACGCAGCCGCTCTGGCCGCGCAGCACGTCAAGGTGGTGTTGGGCGGCGATGGCGGCGACGAACTATTTGCCGGTTTTGACCGGTATGTAGGATTGGGTTACGTGAAGTATTATGCCGCGCTGCCCGCCTTTTTGCGGCGTGGACTGTTTGGCCCCGCCCTGGCGCGTATCCCAGACAGCTTCGCCTACAAGAACCGCACGCAAAAGCTGCGCTGGGTGCATCAGTTGTCGCTGCTGCCGGATATGGCCGAACGGTATGCCGAGGCGACCTTTTTCTTCCGCTTCACCCACGCGGAAAAGCGGGCGTTGTTTAGCGACGGCTTGTGGCAGGAGGTGGGCGGCCTGAATTCGGCCGACGTGATCGCCCGGCCATTCCGTAATGCCCCGGCGGATGACGTGATTGACCGTATGTTGTATGCTGATTATCACACGCGCTTGCCGGAGCATTCGCTGATGCTCACCGACCGCATGACAATGGCCCACAGCCTGGAACTGCGCTCGCCGCTGCTGGACCATGAACTGGTTGAATATCTGGCTGCTTTTCCCAGCCAGATGAAGATACGCGGGCGGGAGTTGAAGGTTGTGCTGCGCCGCCTGGCGGAGAGTTACCTGCCGCCGCAGATTGTGCGGCGCGAGAAGCAGGGGTTTATGTTCCCCATCGCCTATTGGTTCCGCCATGACCGGCATACGCTGCTGCGTGATCTGCTGCTGGACTCGTATTTTGTGCGCGAAGGGTTGTTCCGCCGCGCGGCGATTGAACAGATGCTGCGGGAGCATCGGGAGAGCCGGGTGGACCATCACGTGCGGCTGTGGCTGCTGCTGAATCTGGTGTTGTGGCGGCAGATGTATGTGGAGGGGGCATCGGTAACGGCCGTTACTGACATGATGAAAGCCAGGGAGAAAGCGACAAATGGTACGTTGGTATAATCAGCAGTTATACTGAGTCATCAGTTACACAGAGAACACAGAGGAGACACGGAGATTCACAGAGAGATTACGGAGTTTAAGGAAATAATTGCCCATGCTTGTTCTAGGATTGATTGACAGTAAACCATCGGCCGCGGCCGTTTTGCAAGACGGCCGTATCCTTTCCGCCATCGCCGAAGAGCGACTGTGCCGCATGAAGCTCTCCAGCGGGATGCCCCGCGCGGCCATCGCCCTGGTAATGGCCGAGGCGGGTGTGACCGCCACCGACATTGACCAGGTGGCCGTTGCCCAAAATGTCAGCGTCTTTGAGCCGGAACCCATCCCCTGGAAAGGCTGGTTTGATGACGGCGAGTTGAAAACGCGGCGGTTTGACCAGATCAGCGCGGCGTTGGCTCCGGTGTTCGGCCGTTTTCCCATCGCCTGGCGTGCGCACCATCAACTGAAGCGGCTGCGCTCCCGCGAACGGCGGCAGCTTATCCCGGCGATGATGCGCGACACTTATGGCATCCAGGCCCCGGTCACTTTTTACGACCATCATTACTGCCACGCCACTACTGCCTACTACACCAGCGGTTGGGAGGAGGCGCTGGTGGTGACGTTGGATGGCGGCGGGGATGGGTTGTCGGGCAGTGTGTATGTGGGGCGAAACGGCCGTTTACAAAAACTCGCCGACGTAGACAGCTTCAACTCCCTGGGCAACTTCTACTCCTACGTCACCCAATTGTGCGGCTTCAAAGCGGAAAAGCACGAGGGCAAAGTGACCGGCCTGGCCGCCCTGGGCCAGCCGATTTACGCCGACATCTTGCGCCAATTCATCGGCTACCAGGCGCCGGGGCAAATCCGCTACCGCGTGCCCATGTACCACCGCTCCGCCCTGCGTATGCTGGCTGAACGGCTGCCCGCCGATTTCGACCGCGCGCACCTGGCCGCCAGCGTGCAGCTCATTTTGGAAGAAGTCGGCGCCGCCTTTATCCAGCATTGGCTGCGGCAAACGGGATTACGGCGTATCGCCGTTGCCGGCGGCGTCTTTGCCAACGTCAAATTCAACCAGCGCGTTCATGAGTTAGATGAAGTGGACGAGATTTTCATCCATCCGGCGATGGATGATAGCGGCCTTTCCGTGGGCAGCGCGTTGGCCGCCCAGGCCGAGCAGCCCGGCTTCGACCCGACGCAGATGATCCGGCGCCTGCAAAACGTCTACTTTGGCCCGGCGTACAGCGAAGAGGAGATCGCCCAGGCCATTGAGACCTCTGGCTGCGCTGCCAGCCGGGAACCAGACATCCACCGCCGTATCGCCGAACTGCTGGCCGATGGGCACGTGGTCGCCCGTTTCACCGGGGCAATGGAATATGGCCCGCGCGCCCTGGGTCATCGCACTATCCTTTACACCACCACCGACGCTTCGGTGAACGACTGGCTGAATGAGAATTTGCGCCGCACTGAATTCATGCCTTTTGCCCCGGCGACGTTGATCGAATATGCCCACGACTGTTATGAGGGGCTGGCGGGCGCCGAAGACCCGGCCCGTTTCATGACCATCACCTTCAACTGCACGCCGTGGATGCGGCAGCAGTCGCCCGGCGTGGTACACGTGGATGGCACGGCGCGGCCGCAGTTGATTGACCCGGAGACGGCGCCGGACTTTTACAAAATCTTACGCGCCTATCACGAACTGACCGGTATCCCATCGGTGATCAATACCAGCTTCAACATGCACGAGGAGCCGATTGTTTGCACGCCGCAGGATGCGCTGCGCTCTTTCCAGCAGGGCAACCTGGCCTGGCTGGCGTTGGGGGATTGGCTGGTGAGGCATCCAACGGCCGTTACCGGGGCGGCGCAGGCGGCCGCAGTGCGAGGGGTGTCAGCGTGAGTGGGGTAGGGTGGAACAGGCGCCTGTTGGCTTTTTTTAGCCTGCTGCTGGTGTTTGTCATTGGCGTCGTTGGCGGCATCTGGTTGCAGCGGGCTTATGGCGCTGGCGACTTGCTGCGCGCGGCCGGGGTACTACCCCCCCGCCCAGAGAACACAGCCAGGCCAACACCTACCAGAACGGCCGTTGGTCTGCCGGCCGAATTTCATGGTCAGCTTGCGCTCTTCGCCCTGGCGGGGCAGTCCAATATGTCTGGTTGGGCGCCTCTACCGGCCGAACAGACGTTGCACCCACGCGCCTTTCTCTTTGGCAATGATTACCGGTGGCGGCTGGCGCAGGAGCCAATCGATCATCCAGAGGGGCAGGTTGACCGGATATCCCTGGATCAGGGCAGCGAACTCGGTACAAGTCCGGGTCTAGCTTTCGCCAACGCTTTGCTAAAAGACAAACCAGAGATGGTTGTGGGGTTGATACCCTGCGCCAAAGGGAACACCACCCTCCACGAATGGCGGCGCAACCTGGGTGATGACACGCTGTACGGCTCCTGCCTGAAACGGATGGCGGCGGCGACAACGATGGGAGAAGTAGCTGGTCTTCTCTTTTTTCAGGGAGAAGCGGATGCGCTGAACCCAGAACAGTATAACGACCGCATCCTTTCGGCGTATGATTATGGGGAGCGCTTTAGCCAGTTTGTCAATGATTTGCGCCGCGACCTGGCGCGGCCAAATTTGCCGATTATCTTCGCCCAAATTGGCAGCCACGCATCTCCAGAGGCATTCACTAATTGGGCGGTGGTGCAGGCGCAGCAGGCGGCCGTTAGCATTCCGTGTGTTGCCATGATTACCACAAGCGATTTGCCACTGCGCGATGGCGTGCATTACACAACAGAGAGTTATCAGATCATTGGCGAGCGTTTCGCCGCAGCCTATTTCCACCTCATGAAGACACAGGAATGCGAGTAGACCTGTATGCCATCACCAATTGCCCATCTTGCGGCGGGTTATGCCGTTTATCGTTTGAGTTGTAATCACGAACCACAGCTGACCATGCAGTCAATTGGGTCGGCGCCGA
The DNA here is from genome assembly GCA_014879875.1 of Anaerolinea sp. Taxonomy (GTDB): domain Bacteria; phylum Chloroflexota; class Anaerolineae; order Promineifilales; family Promineifilaceae; genus JACSRF01. The sequence continues at coordinate 4,034 of JACSRF010000207.1, read as the reverse complement.
GGTTGCTGGTGGTAACGGCCGTTTTCTCCTTGTTACCAGACATTGATTCGGCTATAGGGTTTCTGACCGGGGATTTCGGCCGATTCCACAACAACGCCACCCACAGCCTGATCGCCGGCGCGTTTTTCTCCCTTATCTTCGCGGCGCTGATGTGGTGGCGCGGGCGACAGGGGTTTCTCTATTGGTTTGCTGTCGCGATGGTCAGTTACAGTCTGCACATTATGATGGACGCCGCTACTGTCAGCCGGGGGGTGATGGCCTTGTGGCCGTTCACCGACACGCGGTATCTCTTCCCGGTGACGCTATTTTATGGGCTGCATTGGTCGGATGGCTGGCTGAGTATTCGTCACCTGTGGACATTGTTGACGGAACTGCTTTTTTTGGCTTTGGTGCTGGGTCTGCTACAACTTCAGCCGCAGCGCGCGGCGGTGAAGAGTTAAGCAATCATGCGTATTGGAATCATGCTGCGGGCCATTGATGAGAAGGGGGGGATTGGCGTGTATGCCCGTAACATTGTGGCGGAATTGCTGGCGCGAGACCCGATCAATGTGTATGTATTATTTTACCGGAACCCGGAGAATATCGGCCGTTTCGCTTCATGCCGCAATGCCCAGGAGCGGCTGGTGACAGCGCCAAATAAGGCATGGTGGGATCAGGTGTCTATCCCGTTGGCCTGCCGCCGCGAGCGGGTGGACGTGCTGTTCCATCCCAAGTTTACGGCGCCGCTGCTGGCTCCCTGCCCGGTGGTGATGACGGTGCATGGCGCGGACTGGTTTATGCCAGACCAGGCCATTTATTACACGCCGCTGGACGTGCGCTATATGCGGACGATGACGCCGCTTTATTTTAAGAAGTGCGCGGCCGTCATCTCTGTCTCGCAGTTGACGACGGATAATTACAACCAGGTTTTGCGCCTGTCGCCGGGCAAGGTGAAGACGATTTATTTCGCCCCGGCGCGTCATTTTCGGCGGGTGGGGGAAACGGCCGTTTTGCAGACCGTCAAAGCGCGTTACCAATTGCCAGACCGGTTTATTTTGACGTTGACGAAGCGGTTGGGCGACGGCCGTAAGAACCTGGGCAAGATTTTCCAGGCATATGCCCTCTACCATGAGCGGGCGACCGATCCGGTCAAACTGGTGGTGGGTGGCAAAGATTGCCATCTATTCAAGGCGGAGTATGGCATCCCCGATGACGGCTATGGGGCAGACATTCTCTTCCCCGATTGGATCGATCAGCAGGATTTACCGGCCGTCTACACGCTGGCTGATCTATACCTGTACCCCTCCAATCTGGAGGCGTTCCCCATCCCGCTGACGGAGGCGATGGCCTGCGGCACGCCCATCGTCACCTCCAACGTGAACGGGCTGGCGGAGATTGTAGGGGATGCGGCCGTTTTGGTGGACCCGCGTGACGCCGAAGCTATCGCCGGGGGCGTGGCGCGGGCGCTGGCGGATGAGGCGCTGCGGGCGGAACTGACGGTGGCGGGGCTGGCCCGGTCGGCGCTTTTCACCTGGGACAACTGCGCGGCGCAGACGTTGGCCTTGTTGGAAGAGATGGCGCTGGGGGGGAAACGGCCGTGACGCTCATCAACCCGCTCGATCTCTTCCCCGGCAAACTGCTCGTCGTTGCGCCGCATATGGACGACGAACTGCTGGCCTGCGGCGGGGTGATGGCTCTGCTGCCGCAGAAGGCGGACATTCACGTTATTTATGCGACAGACGGAATGAAATCTCCCGCGCCTATTCTAGCTCATGATGCCATCACGCCCGATTTGGGCGAAACGCGCATGAAGGAATCTGAGGCGGCTATGGGTTTGCTGGGCGTGGTTAAAGAGAACCTACATTTTTTGCGTCTGCCGGAAGCGGAGCTGAAGAAGCATCTTCCCGCCCTGCGCCGCGCTCTGTTGGAGCAGATTGGGCGCATTCAGCCGCACCATATCTTGCTGCCGTTTCGCTTTGACCGCCACCCAGATCATCTGGCGATTAATCGGGTGTTAACAGCCGCGCACCAGAAAGGCGAGATTCAGGCGCAGCTTGTCGAATACTTTGTCTATTATCGCTGGCGGCTGCTGCCTGGCCGGGATGTGCGCCAATATATTCGGCCGCCTTATTTGCTGGAGGTGGATACGCAAAGCGTGGCGGCCTTGAAGCGGCAGGCGTTAGACTGTTTCCAGAGCCAGACGACAATTTTTTACCCCTGGCAAACACGCCCGATCCTGACGCCGCAGTTATTGGATGATACGAGTGAGACGCCGGAATATTTTTTGCCGTATGATGAGGCTGTGCCGGGTACGGCCGTGTTCAACAAAGCCATTCTCTGGATTCGTTTTGTGCATCGGTGGGAATCGCCCTTGCAAAAATGGAAATATCTGTTTGGGGCAGCGCTGCGCCGGGGGATATCCAGACGATGACCACCCCATTGCCTATCCACGGCCGCCCCATTCGGGTGGTGATGTTTGGTACCGGCCCCGTGTTGACTCACGATGCTCGTCAATTCCTTTGCCGCCTGGCAGATCACCCGGACATTGACCTGTTAGCGGCGTTTTGCCAGGCGGAATCGGCTGCCAAAACGGTTTTTGTGCAAGATTTGTGGCGGCGGCGGGGCTGGCTGGCGCTTCCGCTGCTGCTGGCCTGGGTGTTGGGGGGTATTGGCCGTTACCTCACCCACCCTCGCGCTGAGATGGCCTTGCGCCAAAAGATGAACCGACTGGCCGACCGTGTTTATTTTGTGCCGGACATTCATGCTCCGGCCGTCATTGAGCAGCTGCGGGCGCTGGCGGCGGATTTGGGGCTGGTGTATGGCAGCCCAATTTTGAAACCAGAACTGTTTGAAACGCCAGCTCTGGGCACACTGGGCATTCATCATGGCAAAGCGCCGCAGTATCGAGGCAATAAAACCACTTTTTGGGCTATGTATAACGGTGAACAAACGGCAGGCGTGATGATCCAGAAGATTAACGCGGGCCTGGATACTGGCCTCATTGTCAAGGAAGGGGAAGTGACGATTGGCCGTCGTTCGCAGCGGGCAGTGTGGCATGAACTAGAAGCGTTGGGGCTGGCGTTGTATGTTGAGGCTGTTTTGGAGGTGAAGGCGAGCACGGCCACATATAAACCGCAAATTGGACCTAAAGGCAAGCTCTATAAAAACCCTAAATTTCGTGATCTTCTTGATTTTTGGGGTAGGCAGTTCAAGCGACGCCTGCGTAGGGCGTAGGCGTTCAAGGCGGGATGGAGAGATGGACAAAAAGGTATTGATTGTTATCCCGGCGTACAATGAAGAGAACACGATAGCGGCCGTTATCAATGAACTGCGCCAGGTAGCGCCTGCGTATGATCGCGTCATTGTCAATGATGGTTCCAGCGATGCTACGGAAAAGGTTGTTAACGAATTAGGCGAGAAGCAGCTCAGGTTGATCCACAATTTGGGCTACGGCCAGGCGTTGCAAACTGGCCTGAAATATGGCCTGATGCGCGGCTACGACATCATCGTCTCCATTGACGCCGATGGTCAGCACCAGCCCAAAGACGTGACGCGGCTGGTTGCCGCCCTCCAGGAGAAGGGCGCGGATATGGTCATCGGCTCCCGCTTTTGCGACGGCAGCGCCTACAATACGCCGATTGACCGCCGTCTGGGACAACTGCTTTTTTCCTATTTAACGAAGGTCTTGTTGGGACAGCGCATTTATGATACGTCGTCCGGCTTTAAGGCGATCCGGGCGACCGCTTGCGAGGCCATCGTCAACGGCTCTTTTATGGATTTTCACATTGAGTCCATTGTGCAGTTGAAACTCTCGAATTTCACCATTATCGAAATGCCGATTAAGGTGCAGGAGCGGACGCACGGCCGTTCTATGCATTCCATCGTCAGCGTCTTCCAATACCCTCTGAAAACGATATTGTTGACCATCGTCGCTTTTATGGATGCGTTTTTCTTAAGGAGACAACACGCGCCTGCCGCGCACCACGATGAATGAAAACCTGTAGTCCGAACATCCTTGTTCGGACATCGAACAGGGATGTTCGATTTACATAGGA
>JACSRF010000071.1 GCA_014879875.1 Anaerolinea sp. | reverse complement strand
CGTCCCCACAATCTGGCGAAAGAGGGGGTCCCGCTGCGCCGTCATCACAAATTCCGGGTTCGTCGTGCAAATCTGGTGCAGGCGCGGCTCCGCCATGAAGCAGCGCACAGCGTCTAGCGTGTGCGCCATCGTCACCGGATGTACCGGCGTGCCCAAAATGATAATCGGTGTTCTTTCAGCCATACGCACCAGCATATGCCAATGCTGCGCCGCCGTCAATGGCCGCCGACTGCGTGCGCGGCGACAAAATTCATTTACTTTTGTCAGTGTGTTTGCACAAAAAGATACAACAATCAGTTGATCAAGTTGCACAAAAGCACCCTATAATAACAATCGTTGACTATTAACGTGGTGTTAATAACTTTTTAGTATAGCTCTTCTCAAATGATGACCGCATTAACGACAAGACAGCGCGATTTACTGCAAATTCTTTTGCAAGCCAACGTCCCTCTGGGGGCTTCGGAATTGGCCGCAGAAATGGCGCTCACGCCACGCCAGATCACCTACGATCTGAAAGGGATTCGCCGCTGGCTGACGCAGCACGATGTCACGCTCAAAACGACGCCTGGCGTCGGCGTCGAACTGGATTGCCCTGCCGACCGCCAGCACGCTCTCGTGGCCGAACTGCATACGGCCGATAATTTCCAACTCGTGCTCACTTCCGGGCAGCGTCAGCAGCTCATTGCCCTCATTTTACTGGTCGCCGCCGAGCCGATGATTTTGTACCAATTACAACAACTGCTGCAAATGTCGCGCACGACACTGCTCAAAGACCTGGATTTCATCGAAGGATGGTTAAGTCAGCTACAGGTCTTGTTGGAACGACGCCCCAATTATGGCTTTTGGATCGCCTGCCCAGAGCAGCAGCGCCGCCAAACGATCACGGCTTTGCTGTGGGGGGAAACGCCTTTTGGTTCGGCGCCCACTTACATGAACCACAAAAAGGGGTTGGTTTTCCCGTTAGGCGCAGATGCCCATTTGTTAGAGGCAGTGCAGCAGGCGCAGAAAATTATTCAATGTTGGGATGTGCGCCGGGCGTTTAGCCAGGTCGCTTATGCGGAGGCGCAGTTGGGCGGCCGTTTCACCGATGACGCCGTACTACACCTGGCGCTGGTGTTAGCGATACAAACGCAGCGGGTACAAGATGGGCATGTCACGGCCGTTTCCTCCACCCAACTCGACTGGCTGCAAACCCTCCCTGCCTGGCAAATCGCCGCGCAAGTGGCTAAACGGCTGGGCTGGCACACCCCTGGCGGCTGGCCGCCCGCCGAAATCGCTTCCGTAGCCATGCACATCCTCGCCACGCCGCGTAACGAACGCTGGCCCGGCGATCTCGATCTCGACGAAACCTTTTCCGTCCTCATAGACCGTCTGGTACAACACATCGTCAGCGCCTACAACCTGCCCAGCCTGTCTCAAGATAAAACCCTGCGCGATGGTCTGGTCATTCACATCGTCCCCGCCTGCTTCCGGCAGCGTTTCAAGCTGTGGATTCCCACCCTCTCTTCTGCTTCCGCGCTCTCCGCGAAATATGCATTCGAGTACGACCTGGCCCACCAACTGGCGGTCATTGTGAATGAACACGCTCACGTTAATTTGCCTGAGGACGAGATCAACAACATCGCCCTGCTGGTGCGCGCCGCTTATATTCGGGAACGGCCGAATCGTCTCCAGCGCGTCATCGTCGTTTGCCCCAGCGGCATGGCGACCGCCCAACTGCTCGTGGCCCGCCTCAAAGCACGCTTCCCACGGCTGGGGGTGGTGGAAGTGCTCTCCCTGCGTGAACTCGACCGCAAACGAATAGATACGGCCGAACTGATCATCACCACGGCCCCTCTTCCCAACACGGTGAGCCAAAAAATCAAAGTCATCCAGGTACACCCATTGCTCTTGCCAGAGGATATCGAAACGATTACCCAATGGCTGGCCTGACGGCCGCTGACCTGATAGTCAGAACAAAATAGCATCCATTTTTACAACCGGGACAGGGAGGTTACATATTGCCTGCCACCCCAAACCAGACCAATTAACTGGCGCTACCCGACCCAGGCCGGAAATTGACGAGACCGCACAAGTTTCATTTGTTGGCAAATGGATCCCCGTGATCCACAGATATTTTTTGGAAGCATAAGGAGAAATGACATGAGTGTTAGAGAGAGATTGCAGCAGTTTGGCGGCTTTTTAGCCGGGATGATCATCCCCAACATCGGCGCTTTCATCGCCTGGGGTCTGATCACCGCCCTGTTTATCCCCACGGGCTGGATTCCCAACGAAACGTTTGCAGAATTGGTTGGCCCCATGATCATCTATTTGCTGCCCGTGTTGATCGGCTACACCGGCGGCAAAATGGTCCACGATGTACGTGGCGGCGTTGTCGGCGCAGCGGCAACCATGGGCGTCATCGTCGGCGCGGACATCCCCATGTTCCTGGGCGCGATGATCATGGGGCCGCTGGGCGGATGGGCGATGAAGAAAGTGGACGAGGCATTAGAAGACAAAGTTCCCGTTGGCTTCGAGATGTTGGTCAACAACTTCTCTGCCGGTATTCTCGGCGTCATCCTCGTCCTCGTCGCCAACGTGGCCATTGGGCCAGTAGTCGCCGGGTTGAGCAACTTCCTGGGCAGCCTGGTAGATGGTCTGGTCAGCGCCAAACTGCTGCCACTGGCAGCCATCGTTATTGAGCCGGCCAAGGTGCTGTTCCTGAATAATGCACTGAATCACGGCGTACTGTCGCCGTTGGGCGTGGCGGCCGTCAATGAGTCGGGGCGCGCCATTCACTTCTTGTTGGAAACAAATCCAGGGCCTGGGCTGGGCCTTCTCATCGCCTATTACGTTGCGGGTACAGGAATGTTGAAGGAATCAGCGCCAGGCTCAATGATTATACACTTCTTGGGCGGCATTCACGAAATTTATTTCCCCTACGTGCTGGCCCATCCCATTATGATTTTGTCGGTGATTGCCGGTGGTTTTGCGGCGGATCTATGGTTTGCCATCACCAACGCCGGCCTGGTAGCCACCCCTTCCCCAGGCTCCATCTTTGCCTACCTGGCGGTCATTCCCAGAGGGCAGCATTTTGCCGTGCTGACCGGGGTGCTGATCGGCGCGTTGGCCTCTTTCCTGGTCGGCGCCTTCATCTTGCGGGTACGCCCTGTGGCGGTGGAGGATGAGGAAGAGGAAGAAATGGATACGGCCGTTGCCGGCATCCCCGGTCTGGCTGCTGACTAGTAGTTCAACCGACAAGTTTTGACGGGTTATGTTTTGTGAAAAATCCGTCAAAACAACATTGTTG
>JACSRF010000299.1 GCA_014879875.1 Anaerolinea sp. | reverse complement strand
CTGGCGCAACGGCCGTCGCCCAAACCGGCGCGCGCATCATGACCCTCTTAACGGCCGTCGCCACCGGCCAAACCAGCCCACAACCCATCGCCGCCACGTTACAGCAAGCATGGACGCCACAGCAGCCAGAAACGATTGCCTTATTCAATGCGGCGCTCATCCTCTGCGCCGATCACGAGCTAAACGTCTCCGCGTTTACCGCGCGCTGCGTGGCCTCGGCCGCCAGCACCCCTTACGGAGTCGTTCTGGCCGGGCTGGCGGCGCTGCAAGGAGCAAAACATGGCGGGCATACAGAGCGAGCAGCGGCATTGCTCCAGGAAGCGGCCACAGCAGCGGATGCGGCAGCGGCCGTTCTCAGCCGGCTGCGGCGCGGGGAAAGCATTCCCGGCTTTGGGCACAAACTGTATCCGGACGGCGATCCACGCGCGCGGCTGCTGCTGCAAATGGTAGAGATCATTGCGCCTGACGCACCGGATTTGGCGCTGGCGCAGGGGGTGGCGACGGCCGTTCTCCAAACCATTGGCGCGCATCCCACAATAGATTTTGGCCTGGTCACGCTGGCGCGCGTTCTGCACCTGCCAGCGCAAGCCGCCCTGACCTTGTTTGCCCTGGGGCGCGTCGTGGGCTGGATCGGCCATGCGTTGGAGCAGTACCAGCTTGACCAGATCATCCGTCCACGCGCGCGGTATGTGGGCGCGCCGCCGGCCGCCCAAAATCCGTAACCGTTCATGTGTTGTTTGGGAACACGGAGATACACGGAGAGGAAGAAGAGTGGATAAAGCCTGCTTTTTATAATGGTCAGAGGGTATCATCTCAATAAATGGGGGTGGGAGGAGTGCGCATCCTCAGATGCGCATCTGAGGATGCGCACTCCTCCACCAATCGTAAATCGTAAATCGTAAATCGTAAATCGTAAATCCTATAGTGTACACAAAGGGGTCATTATGCGAATCATCATCACCGGAGGCACAGGGCTGATCGGCGCCGCCCTGGCCCAAAATTTAGCCCAAGATGGGCATGAAGTCGTTATACTCAGCCGCCACCCAGACGGCCGTTCATTACCCACCGGTGTCCGCGCCGAAAAATGGGATGGCAAAACGGCCGCTGGCTGGGGGCATTTAGCCGATGGCGACGATGGCGAGGTCGCCATTGTCAACCTGGCCGGGGAGAGCATCGCCGGGGCCGGCTTTCCGCCGGCGCGCTGGACGCCAGAACGGAAACGGCGCATTCTACAGAGCCGGCTAGACGCCGGGCAGGCTGTAGCTGCGGCCGTGCGCATGGCCGTACAAAAACCCAAAGTCGTGCTGCAAGCATCCGCCGTCGGCTACTATGGCGCGCGTGGCGACGAACCGCTGGGCGTTGAGGACGCGCCAGGGCAGGATTTTTTAGCGGATGTATGCCAACAGTGGGAAGCAAGCACGGCCGTTGTCGCCGACATGGGCATACGGCGGGTTGTGCTGCGTACCGGCGTCGTCCTCAGCATGGCGGGTGGGGCGCTGCCACTGATGGCGCTGCCCTTCAAATTTTTTGCCGGGGGGCCATTGGGCAGTGGTAAACAATGGGTTCCCTGGATTCACCTGCAAGACCAGGTGCGCGCCATGCGCTTTTTGCTGGAAAACGAAGCCACCAGCGGGCCGTTCAACCTGGCCTCCCCCAACCCGTTGACGAATCGTGACTTTGCCCGTGTGTTGGGGAAGGTGATGGAACGGCCGTCTTTCATCCCCGCCCCCGCCTTCGTCTTAAAAGCCGCTCTGGGTGAAATGGCGACCATCGTCCTCGATGGGCAGCGCGCCCTACCGTACCGCCTGCAAGAGATGGGCTTCACCTTCACCTATGCGGATGCCCAGGCCGCGTTGGCGGATCTGCTGGCGTGATGGATGCAGGGTAGTATCCGTAACCCGCAGTCCGTATGCCGTTATCCGCTGGCATTTTCCAGAGGTAGCGCGCTGCGGATTACGGATAATCTATGGAGATGGGATAGCAAATGGGGAAAGCGAAATGCAAGAGGCTACATCGCGCCGTAGGAGATTTTGATTTCCAGTTCACCGCCGAGGGCTTCCACTACTTTCTGTAAAAAGGAAACGCGAGGAGCCACACGGCCGCTTTCCAGGCGGGCGATGCTGGATTGGTGCGATCCCACCAGTTCTGCTAACTCGGCCTGGGTGAGACCTCTTTGGATGCGTAAACGAGCCACCTGGTGGCCGGGTTCCATTGATTCGGCGATTTCACGGAATTCCGAGTCTTGGAGTTGTTGGGCTTCCCAATTTTCAAAGCGAATATTGGACATGACTATTTCTCTCTTTCCCGCAGAATTTCATAGCGCTTTTCGGCCATTTTGATTTCTTTGGGCGGCGTCTTCTGGCTTTTCTTTTTGAAGGCGTGCAAGTATCTTCGCAATATCTCGTGGAGGAGTGCGCATCCTCAGATGCGCATCTGAGGATGCGCACTCCTCTCACCCCTATTCATTGAGATGATACCAAAATTCGCGATACCGCAAAAGTCGGCAGAGATTGTACACACGGATAGGAAGAACACGGATAAGAACAGAGAAAAATTGCTATTTTTCCCATCCGTGTTTACAAAAATGAAGCCTTGTTCGGGCGAGTTTTGCGCTATTGCCAAAATTCTTTTTCCGACAAGCTGCTATAGCTTTCAAGAAAAAGATTTTGGGTTTGTAGTAACCGCTTTAGCGGCCCCACGCTGGACGACTAAAGTCGTTACTACAAACCAGACCCAAAATGATTTTCTGAACATCTATAGCTGGTGATCGGGGTGGTTAGGCGACGTACTGGTCGGGGTTGGGAACGGCCGTTCCTGGGAAATCCAGACCAGTTCAAAGGGGCGTTGAATGGTGGGGAAAGGGAGGGCAAGGGGCTAGACGGCCGTACTCTCCAGGCGATGGGGCATGAGTTGGTAGCCCATCGCCCGCATGATGGCATTGATGTTGTCCAGGCGGGGATTGCCCCTGGCCGACAGCGCCTTTTGCAAACCCTGGCGAGTCATGCCCACTTCTTCAGCCATCGCCGAGATGCCCTTCACGCGGGCGATGATGCGCAGGGCGGAGAGCAGCGCGGCCGAGTCGCCGTCTGCGGCGTAATCGGCGAAGGTTTCATTGAGGATGGCGTCCATCTCTTCAGGGTGTTGGGTGAAGTATTCGACGGTGATGTCGTCCAGGGTACGGTAATCAGTCATGAGCTTGATACTCCGGACAGTTCTCTTGCTGGCAGTATAGCCACGCAAACTATAGTTTGCAATAGGTGATTATCTGAACGGCCGTGCCGGGGGGAATCCAGGCGAGTTCAAAAGGGCCTACAGGTGTGGTCATGCTGGATGCACACTATGCTGCGGCAAAGGGATTGATGATCTGCACTTTGTTTTCGACAAGTTGCTCGTGCTGCATGTCTTCCGAATAAAGGGTGTCACAATCGTGTAAGGAAGCGGTGGCGAGTATCAGACTATCCCAGTAGGAATAGCCATATCTCGTGTGTATGTCTAAAGCCTTAACAACTTTCACCGCGTCAATTTCCAATACGGGGAATGTCTTGATTATTTCCAGGATGATTTCTCTGGCAACGGCCGTCGTTGTCAGTTTTTTGCGGGTGAGAACGTGGTAAAGCTCACCTAGAATTTGCGTACTTAAAACGATGGACTCGAAGTGCATGGCAACTAACTTCTTGACCGGCGCTTGTTTTTCTGGCGCGTTTTTGGCGTAAAGGTAGACCCACAAATTTGTGTCCAGTACAACTTTAGCGGTCATACAGTTCTTCCCGGTTAAACGTATAGGTTTCCGACAGTTGGATGGGGTGTTGGTCTACAAATTGTAGGAATTGTTCCTTTTTACCGTCGCCTTCACCTGCCTCAAAAACGACGACGTTGAGAAGTTTGCCTTCCATGCGGGCGTTGAGCTTTTTGTTGAGGATGAGACGGCCGTCTTGATAGGTAGCCTGCAAAATTTGATACATAGTTCCTCCAGGGTTTGTTTCACCCGTTTCGATCCCATTATACCCTAACCTGGACAAGCCAGAACCAAAAAAGTTGTCCACAGATTCTTAATCGGTGAAATCTGGGGTTACACGGAGTTGCACGGAGAATACACGGAGTGACACGGTGATCAGAAGTAAATATCTTTGCCAGCACTCTGTTAGTTTGAGTCCACAATTAGAATTTAATGAAAAACCGTCTCAAAATGGGACGGCTTTTTTTGTAACAAGTTTGGGTTAGAGAACTGCTTTTTTATCCCCCCACCAACTCCTCAGCAATCAACTCCGCCTGCTTCAGCACCGTATCCGTCGCCAGCTTTTGCATGTCCGGCGGGTAGCCGTATTGGCGCAGGGTGCGTCTGACGATGACGCGGAGTTTGGAGCGCACGCTTTCTTTGATGGTCCAGTCAATCGAGGTGTTGGCGCGGACGCGCTCGGTGAGGACGACGGCCAGCTCGCGGAGTTGGGCCTGCTGCATCAGTTGGCGGGCGCTGTCGTTGTTGGCAACGGCCGTATAAAACGCATACTCAAAATCCGTCAGCCCCATCGCCGCCGCTTCGCTGTCCGAATCGCGGATGTCTTTGCCCAGGTGGATCAGCTCGTCAATGACCTGCGCCGAGGTGATCGCCTTGTTGTGATACCGCTTGAGCGCATCCTCCAACATCTCCAGCAGCTTCTTGCTCTGCACCAGGTTCTTTTTGGCGCGGGCCTTAATCTCGTCACTGAGCAGCTTCTTCAACGTTTCCAGGGCGATGTTTTTGTGTTCCATGCCCTGGATTTCCAGCAGGAATTCTTCGGAGAGAATGGAGATGTCCGGTTTTTTGATGCCGGCCGCGTCGAAGATGTCGATCACCTGGTTGGAAACGAGCGCCTGATCAATGACCTGACGCACGGCCGTTTCTATTTCCGCATCGCTCCGACCGTTACCGCCATCAAACTTCACCAGCCGCGCCTTCACCGCCTGGAAGAAGGCCACCTCGTCCTTCACGTCCAGCGCCTCGTCGTGGGGTACGGCCAGGGCGAAGGCTTGGGAGAGGGCAGTCACTTCGTGGATGTAGCGCCGTTTGCCATCGGGCAGCCCCAGGATGAAATCCTCGGCAGCCAGAATCAGGGAGAGCTTCTGCGCGGTGTTGGCGTGGAAATAGTTTTCATAGGGGAATCCAGATTGGACCATTCTTGAAGAATGGTCCAATCTCGGCGCAAACATCTGGCTTACCACTTCCAACTTCTCCAGCATCAGCGCCACCGCCTGCTCCTGCACCTGCGCCGGATCACCTCGGCCGCCGCTGTCGGAGTAGAAGGCGAGGGCTTCTTTCAGATCGGCGGCGATGCCCAGGTAATCCACGATAAGTCCGCCGGGCTTGTCTTTGTAGACGCGGTTGACGCGGGCGATGGCCTGCATCAGGTTGTGGCCTTTCATCGGCTTGTCAATGTACATGGTGTGCAGCGAGGGCACGTCAAAGCCGGTCAGCCACATATCGCGCACGATGACGATTTTCAATGGGTCGTCGGGGGTTTTCATGCGCTCGGCCAGCTTGCGGCGCTGCTCTTTGTGAGTGTGGTGCAGGGCGATTTCCGGACCATCGGAGGAAACGGCCGTCATCACCACCTTGACCGTCCCTTTGCCCAGGTCGGGATGATGCCAGTCGGGACGCAGCGCCACGATTTCGCGGTAGAGGTCGGCGGCGATGCGGCGCGACATGGTGACGATCATCCCTTTGCCTTCAAACACTTCCTGGCGCTGCTCAAAGTGGGTCACGATGTCCTGAGCCACGTTCTTCAACCGCGCCGGACTGCCCACCAGCGCCGCCAACTGCGTCCACCTGGCTTTGGCCTGACTGAAGTCACCTGAGCCTGTCGAAGGGGACGCTTCGGCTTCGACAAGCTCAGCCTCCGCCAGGTCTTTATCCAGTTTGCGCACGAGTTCCCGGCCTTCTTCATCCAGTTCAATTTTTGCCAGACGGCTTTCGTAGTAGATGCGCACGGTGGCGCCATCTTCGACGGCCTGGGCAATGTCGTAGATGTCCACGTAGTTGCCAAAGACGGCCGGGGTGTTGACGTCCGCTTTTTCGATAGGCGTGCCGGTGAAGCCCAGGTAGGTGGCGTTGGGCAGGGCGTCGCGCAGGTATTTGGCGAAGCCGTAGACGATTTTCTTGCCGATGACGTTGCCCGCCGCATCTTTTTCGTCAATGGTCTTGGCGGCGAAGCCATATTGGGTGCGGTGGGCTTCGTCGGCGATGACGACGATGTTGGGCCGCTCTGACAAGGTTTCGTAAATATTGCCCTCGTCCGGCTGGAATTTCTGGATGGTGGTAAAGACGACGCCGCCAGAGGCCACTTTGAGCAGCGTCTTCAGATGGTCGCGGCTGTCGGCCTGCACCGGTTCCTGGCGCAGCAGCTGCCTGGAGGCGGCGAAGGTGTCGAAGAGCTGATCGTCCAGGTCGTTGCGGTCGGTGATGACCAGGATGGTGGGATTGTTCAGAATTTGCACAATCTTGCCGGTGTAGAAGACCATCGAGAGGGACTTGCCGCTGCCCTGGGTGTGCCACACCACGCCCGCTTTGCGGTCGCCTGTGGGCTGGTTGGCGACGGAAGGCAGGTTGTAAGCGGCGGGGTCTTCTTTGACGAGGCCAGATTGGACCAATCCTTCGGCGTTGCTCAGGACAAGCCTTGGAGATTGGTCCAATCTTAAATCACCTGCCGCCCGCAAGGTGGATTCAACAGCTTTGTTGACGGCATAGTATTGGTGGTAGGCCGCTATCTTTTTGTCGGTTGCAATGGTGACGATGCCGGTGTGCAGGTCTTCCTTCTTGCTCTTCTCAAAGACGGTGAAGTGGCGGATCAGGTCGAGCAGGGTGCGCGAGTTGAGCATCCCGCGAATGAGCGTTTCGATTTGCGGGATTTGTGGTGAGGCTTCGGTCCGGCCGTCTACCGTTTTCCAGGCCAGGAAGCGGCTGTAGGCGGCGGAGAGGGAACCGGCGCGGGCGTCCAGGCCATCGGAGATGACCAGCAGGCTGTTATAAGTGAACAGGCTGGGGATGGCGGCCTTGTAGGTTTGCAACTGCTTGAAAGCGGCCAGGATGGTGGCGTTTTCGTCGGCGGCGTTTTTGAGTTCGAGGACGACCAAAGGCAGACCGTTGATGAATAACACTACGTCCGGCCGTTTGTTGACGCCGTTTTCGATAACGGTGAACTGGTTGACGGCCAGGTATTCGTTGGCTTCGGGGTGGGCGAAATCCACCAGCCAGACGAGGTCGCCGCGCGGGCTGCCATCTTTCTGGTAGGTGACGGGGATGCCTTCGGTGAGCAGGCGGTGGAAGGCTTCGTTGTTGGCGATCAGGTCGGGGGCGTTGAGGCGTTGTAGCTGGCGCAGGGCGTCCAGGCGGGCGTTGGGGGGGATGGTGGGGTTGAGGCGGGCAACGGCGGCTTGGACGCGGCCGAGGAGAAGGACGTCCTCGTAGCTGGCGCGTTCGGGGAGGCTACCATCGGGGGCGATGTCGGGGCCGTAGAGGTAGCTGTAGCCTTCGGCTGCCAGGCGGTCAATAGCCAGGTGTTCGATGGCGTCTTCGGTGAGTTTATGTGTCATTACCCTTCTCGTTGGTTGTTTGGGACGGCGATGGCAACGGCGGGTTCCAATAAACAGCGGCTGTTTGCCCCCAAAAGGACATTTCTTGTAAAACAATGTGTTCGTAGCGCCGGCCGTCTAATTCGTATCTAACGCTGCATTTGGTGAAACCTCTTACACCAAATGGCGTGATGAACCTGGTCTTGATATTTTGTCCACCCAGGGCGGCGACTTGTTGACGCAGAACTTCTCTGAATGTCTCTGCCTGGTGTTTTGCTAAGAAAACTATCAAGAGAGTCAAGAGGAAAAGGAGTAGCAGGCCAACCAGTGTAATAAAGTTTTCAAGATTCATCTTGTTTGTCCTGGCAACTTTTGATCAAGACAAGCGGACGCGCACCTCGCCGCTCATGAGCTTGGGCAGGAGGGTGTCTCGCAGTTTTTCGAGTGTGCGGATTTCGCGGATGCGTGCCAGCAGTTCGTCGAAGTAATCTTTGCCGAAAAGCTGCCCCCCTTGTTTGAGCCGTTCATCGTCCAGGACAAAGCCTTTGATGAGGTATTCCTTGAGGGTTTGGGTGGCCCAGATGCGGAATTGGGTGGCCTGGTAGGAGTTGACGCGATAGCCAACGGAGATGATGGCGTCCAGATTGTAATGCTCCAACTCTCTTTCGACTTGTCGCTCGCCTTCGGTTTGAACTGTTCGGAAATTCCGAACAGTTGCCTCGTGCTGTAATTCCCCTTCGGCGTAGATATTTTTGAGATGTTCGCTAATGGTTGCTTTTGATTTGCCGAAAAGTTCGCCGATTGCTTTTTGGGTGAGCCAGATGGTTTCATTCTGGATGATGACGCTGATTTTGACCGCGCCATCGCTGGTTGTGTAGAAGATAAAATTATTTTCGTGAGGGATGAGGGCTTTATCACTCATTTTGTTGTTTTACTTCCTTCAGTGAGAAACGCCTTTGGCGCGGGCGATAACGCGCAAAGCTGATAACAAGGCGGCCGAATCGCCATCTTCGGCGTAGCCGGCAGCGGTAGCCTTCGGCTTGCAGGCGTTTGATGGCGAACTGCTCGATGGCGTCTTCGGTGATTTTGTTCGTCATGGCCCCTGACCTGCTGTGTTTACGCTAGAAAGATTCGTAGGGAAGGGATTCGCTGTACTGTAATTTTGCCCAGCCAAGCATTTGTAAATTACGGATGGTAGAAGCGACAGAATGTTGTTTGCTTTCTGTATCCCATTTTTTCTTCCAATTCGTGATGAAGTCGAAGACATCCTGTTCGCTTACGGAATCCGGATCGTTTTCGCTTTTTAGATGCCTGGCGGTGTAGATGACGGTTGTTACTTCTTCGGCCTGATCCGTGTTCTTGATGCGGCTAAACAGATCAACTGTTTTATCAATCCATTTTTGGAAGGGGGCAATTTGAACGAGAATTTCATTCCGTCTACGAATATATTCATCAGCGGGAATGAGGGCTGTCATGCGCCCTAGCTGCTTTTCCTGGATCAGGTTGGCGTTGGCGGCGACGGTTAAAGCCGCCTGGACATCTTCTGAAAATGGGCCGTAGCTGCCTCGATTAAACGTGAAGCCGGTATCAACGCCGAGTTCTGTCATGATGTAACTGATTTTTTGGAAGATGGTGCGCCCCACAGGGTTGGCATAGGGTTGTAGGGATAATTGGTAAACAACTTCAAACAAAGCTAGCCATTCAGCTTTCATTTTTGGGTGATGAATACCAACGATTGCGCCATTAACGGTGGCGGATTGGGAAAGAAAGCCTGGCGTCAATTGTTGAGCAGAAGTGCCATAAGGGGCATAAATTTCAACAGGAATGGGCAGTTGATGCAGTCTGGAAACCATTAAGGGACCAACATCTGCCCATTCTAACCCGCCATTGCCACAGCCGAGAGGTGGGAAAGCGACTGACTGAATTCCCCATTCCTGGTAATGGGCGACGAAATAATCCAGCCCTCGTTCAATATCTTGTAAACGGGAAGCGGAGCGCCAATGTTTTTTGGTAGGGAAGTTGATGATGGAGGTTCCGAATAAATCGGAAAAGTGATAGGGCTGCCCAAGTTGGACTAAACCGGCGTCGCAGCGTTTGACGTAATCTTGGAACATGGCTGGATAACGCTTTTTGAATTCGAGCGCGATGCCTTTGCCCATGACACCGACGCAGTTGACCGTGTTGACCAAAGTTTGGGCTGAACTTTCAAATAAGTTACCGATTTTGACGGTTGTCATGGCGTTCACCTAAAGAAGAGGGTGCTGTTAATTGTGATGGGTTGTGTAAAGCCACTGTTTTGTAAAGTGGTTTGCGCGGATTGGTTTACGACGTATGCGCCGATGATGTAATTTGGTGGGATCTGGTGCGGAATTAAGACTTCAGCGCATTTTTGTGATTTGTGGCGATAATAAGCAATGGGGTCATTTGGATGACGCCAATCTTCTGCGTAAATCTGATCTAATTGTAACTGATTTAGGGCCTTAGGAGAAAGGAATCTGACGTAATCGCTCGATGCGTTTTGGTCGGTGATGACCGCACCAGCAATATTGAAGACATCGGTGGAAACCCGAATGATACAGAGCGTGGTAATGTGATCAAGGCGTTTGTAGAGCATGGGATTGCGAGCATGGAAGTAAAGATTGGCGTAGCGATGGAGCTTTAGACCACCGGGGACCTGTACTTTGTCACGCCGATCCTGGATGGTTTGCATGGAGACGTCGTAATGTTCCAGGCGAGCGGCCGCTTCGTGGCAGAGGATGCCATGCGCCATAACAGAAGGGATGTTGGCGATGGGCATAATGTTGTGGAGTTCTGTCACCTGAATGGGCATAAGGTTTCCTCAACGATTGGGCGGGCACAAGGCCAGCCCCTACAGACGGACGCGCACCTCGCCGCTCATGAGCTTGGGCAGCAGGGTGTCGCGTAGTTTTTCTAATGTGCGGATTTGGCTTTGATTTTTTTTGATTTTGTCAAAAAGCACGCTTACAGTTTCAGCGAACTGGGTCATGGTGGTTGCATCTGGTATTAGGATTTTCATTTCTTTAATCATCTGCGAGTTTATAGCGGTCACAATAGATGATGTGCTTCCTAACTCTTCGTATCTGAACAATTTCAAGAAAAAGTACAGGTATTCTTTAGCAAAGGGCGTGTTCTCATTGAATTTGAAATGAGCAATTGCCTCATTAGATGTCATAGGTTCGGTGGTAATTCCAACCCTTCCAACGGTCATTTTGAAACTCAAGACAACGGTATTTTCGGGGATGACAGGAATGTTAAATTTCTGAACCGCCTCCATTGTTAAATATTCTGATGTATCGAAAATAAAGACCCCTGAACTGCCTAAATCTTTGATAGAAACCCATTTCATATCGGAAGGAATAGTAGAAAACCATTGCGATTCTTTTCTTGGAGGCGTTCTACCAATAGCAATTTTCAGCACATCTTGTAGTGGCTTTTCTTCCCAATCAACGGCCGTTTCATCCATAAACCAGTGGCGAAACAGCGTTTGGGCCATGCTCTCCAGGGTTTTGTTTTGGCGGTGGAGCAGGTCTATTTTGTCGTCGAGGGGGGCGAGAACGGCCGTGATTGCCTTTTGCTCTGGTAATGTCGGTAATTCGAGGGGAAAGTTGCCGAGAATTGTGGAGTTCAGATTTGGCATTGTTGTGCCAACTGCATGACTTGTTAGCCAGTGTTTTGATTCTCTTGTTGAAAAATAGTATGCCATGAATTGAGGAACTACCTCAGCATTAGGAAAAAATTCAACTTTTAAACAACCTGTACCACATAACCAACCATTCATTTCACCGGTGATGAATGCGCATTTTTCTACATCGCCCCGTCGGCTAAATACTAGATCGTTTTGTTTTACTCGATATTTATCCAAACGCTGGGCATCTTCTTCCGTGATATAAGCAATTGAGTCCAAATTTATATTGAGCCGTTGCCCAATATCTTTTGGCATGATCGATGGGATACCAAAATCCACATAGTCTGAGGCATGTAATTGACTCCCAAATGGGCCAGTTTGTACATTCGCTATTTCGCCCAATGTACATTCGATCCATTCACTCATTGGTTTGTTTCACTTTTGGAGTACGGGAATATCTGCGTTTGTTGGGTTTGGCAACGGCCGTGTAAAAGGGCACACCAACGCGGTCAATGTGGGCCACCAGATCCGGGTTGGCAATCATACGATAGTTCAGTACATCAAAATGGTAGGGCATCAGGGTATCTTCGTTCAGGTGGTAGGCAATTTCGGCGGCGATGCGATCTGTTACTTCGTCCCCTTGCAGCGCGATGTCTACATCACTGCCCGGCTTGTAGTTCCCTTTGGCGCGGCTGCCAAATATCAAAGCGGTTTGCACGGCCGGGTATTGGGCTAATATGGCGATCAGGGTGGCTAAATCTTCTGATCGCAAACCAAAGGAGTCATTCATGGTCACGCTCCAGCATCGTCTGGCGCAGAGCCGCCAGCAGTGGGTAGTAAGTATGGCGAATGAGATTCTCAACGGTAACGGCCGTTGCTTCATTGTAGGTATGGGACATCAAGTTGCGGTCTTGTAAAATTTGTAACCAATCGCGGCCGTTGGTAATCAGCTCGACTTCAAACGCTTTTTTCAACACAACGCGAGGAGAATTAAGATCGGTGAAGCCCTGCCCCTCTAGATAATCCTTGAGCATTTTCCAGGACAACTCAAACGCCATCTCAAAAAACTGGATGATGCCAGCGCGTTGGGTAATATCAGGTTCTGGAATTGCCAACGCCCCCTCCAGAAGGGTTAATGTCCGGTTGAAGTTTTGCTGACGCTGCCGCCATCTTATATCTTGATTACTCATCTTACACCTCGCTTCCGCCGTTGGCCGAGCCTGTCGAAGCCAACACTACTTTTGCCAAATTTGCGCGTATCAATTGATTAAGGCGAGTTTCTTCGGCCAACTGTGCCGCCAATTCTACTTGCAATGTGGTAAATCGCTCAACAAAGTCAAAGTCATCTTCTTCATCCGGCAAGCCCACGTAACGGCCGGGCGTCAGCACATAATCCAGTTCACGCACCCGCGTAATGGGCGCAGCCTTGCAGAAGCCGGCCACGTCTTCATAGTTCCCGTTCTGGTTGCGCCAGTTGTGGTAGGTGTCGGCAATCTGGGCAATGTCCGCCTCGTCAAATTCCAGCGTGCGCCGGTTGATTAAGTGGCCCAGGTTGCGGGCATCAATAAATAGAATCTCATCCCGCCGGTTGCGGAACTTGCCATTGGCCCGGTTGCGGCTCAGAAACCACAACGAAGCCGGAATCTGCGTATTCAAGAACAGCTTGGCCGGCAGGTTGACAATGCAGTCCACCAGCCGCGCCTCCACCAACGCCTTGCGGATGTCGCCCTCGCCGCTGGTCTTGGAGGTCAGTGACCCCTTCGCCAGCACAAAACCCGCCTGCCCGCCGGGGCTGAGGTGGTAGAGAAAATGTTGAATCCAGGCGTAGTTGGCGTTACCGGCCGGCGGTTCGCCATACTGCCAGCGGGCGTCGCCGCGCAGCAGCGCCCCGCTCCAGTCGCTGTCGTTAAAAGGCGGGTTGGCAATCACATAATCCGCCTTCAAATCCTTGTGGGCATTGTTCAGGAAGGAGCCTTCGTTGTTCCAAAGCACCTGTGAACTGTCTATGCCGCGAATCGCCAGGTTCATCTTCGCCAGCCGCCACGTCGTCTGGTTGCTCTCCTGCCCATAAATGGAAATGTCATTCACCCGCCCCTGGTGCGCCGTCACAAAGCGCTCCGACTGCACAAACATACCGCCGGAACCACAGCAGGGGTCAAAGACACGGCCGTTATAGGGTTCCAGCATCTCCACCAGCAGCTTGACGATGCTCTTGGGCGTGTAAAACTGGCCGCCCTGCTTGCCTTCCGCCAGGGCAAACTCGCCCAGGAAATACTCAAAGACGTGGCCCAGCACGTCGGCGCTGCGGGCCTGGGCGTCGCCCATCGCCACATTGCTCACCAGGTCAATCAGGCCGCCCAGGTTGGTCGGGTCCAGGTTGCCCCGTGCATACACCTTCGGCAGCACACCGCGCAGGCTGGGGTTGTCGCGCTCGATGGCGTCCATCGCGGCGTCCACGTCTTTCCCGATTTCAGGGTTTTTGGCGCGGGATTGCAGGTAGCTCCAGCGGGCGGAAGGGGGCACAAAGAAGATATTTTCGGCGCGGTACTCGTCGCGGTCTTCGGGGTCGGCGCCCTGGTCGGCTTCGGCCAGCAGCTTGCGGTGCAGCTCCTCGAAGGCGTCGGAGATGTACTTGAGGAAGATGAGGCCGAGGACGACGTGTTTGTATTCGGCGGCGTCAATGTTTTTGCGGAGCTTATCGGCCGCTTTCCAGAGCTGTTTTTCGATGGGTTCTTGAGTGTTGTTGTTTGCCATTCAGCATACCTTATTCTTGCGAAGTCGTATTTCCAATCCGTTTACCACGCTCATTCACCACAAACGGCGCTGAGTCTATCAAACCAACCCACCAACCGCCGACCTTAAGTATACAACCAGTGACTAACGTTTGGCACCGCCCGGAACAATTGCCCTGCGCCTTTGGTGGCACGGGCGATTTCTTGCGGCAAACCAAACTGGCTAAACGGTTGACACACTCCCCTACGCGCGCCATTTGCGCTACACTTCGCCCATGACGCCCACGCGCATTGCCCTGACCGAATTTGCCCCTAAACTGATAGACCCGGCGCTGCTGCCACCCGCGTCAGGCGAATGGTTGTGGCGCGAATATGACCAACAGCGCGGCTGGCTGCGGGTGGAGTTTCCCGATCCACGTACCGGGCATCAATGGCGCGTCACATCGCTGGGCTGGGTGGGGGTCATCCCACTGCGCGCCGACATGCAGCTGGTCATCACCCCCAAAACGCCGCTGCGCAATCTGTTCCAGATGTGGCTCTATGCGTATGATCTCGCCAGCTTTCACTGGCTGGACGGGGTGACGCAAGTGGCGTCGCTGCCCGCTTTTTACCAGGAATTGGCGCGGCTGCTGGCGGAGTGGACACTGCGCCGCGTGAGTCGGGGGATTTACCGGGATTATGTGGCGCAGGAACGGCCGTTACCCTTCATTCGTGGTCAGTGGCAGTGGCGGCGTTCCTTGCAGCCAGGGGCGACGGCGCTGCACTGCCGCTATGACGAATTCACCGCCGACGTGCCTGAAAACCAGATTTTGGCCTACACGCTGCGCCACATTTTGCGCGGTGGCTGGTGTGCGGCAGAGGTGCAAACGGCCGTCGCCCGCGCTTACCATCGTCTACAAGCCCTCACCACCCCCGTCATCTTCCACCCCACCGCTTGCGCCAACCGCAGTTACACCCGCCTCAGTGAAGATTATCGTCCCTGGCACGCCCTCTGTCGTTTCTTTTTAGAGCACAGCGGCCCCACGCATCAGGAGGGCGACCATACAATGCGGCCGTTTTTAGTAAATACGGCCCGTTTATATGAACAGTTTGTCGCAGCATGGTTGACAGCGCATCTGCCACACCCCTGGCAGCTTAAAGTGCAAGAGGCAGTACAATTAGGCGAACGGGGCGAACTGCGCTTTGCCGTAGACCTGGTGGTGTATAATGCGCAAGGTCAAGCGCAAATGGTACTCGACACCAAGTTCAAAACGGCCGCGCGTGTAGACCACGCCGACCTGAATCAGATTGTGACCTATGCCCAGGCGAAGGCGTGCCGGCAAGCGGCGCTGATCTACCCGGCAGCTCTGCCACAGCCACTTCACGCGCAGTTGACCGGGTTAACTGTGCGCAGCCTGACGTTCCCATTGGATGTGGATTTGGAGCAGGCAGGCCAACAGTTTTTGCAAACCTTACTGTCTGCATTGGAGAAAAGATGATGCACAAACGAATGATGTTGTTAGGAATCCTTACGGTGGCTGTGCTGATGTTGGTGTGGCAAGGGGCATTGGCCGCGACCAATTTTGCCAATGGAGAGGCAACGGCCGTCGCCACCCCCATCACCCGCGTTCATGATCCCGTCGTCATCACCGGCAGCCAATTGTCAGCCTTCCAGGGCGCGCCGCTCGCCGACCTGGTTTTGTACGCCTATGTTGCCGCGACGTGGCAGGCCGTTCCTTTCCAGATTGACGAAGTGGATGCAGACGATAATTTTGTGGCGCTGGAAGATGGCGTACTGGATGGCAATGACCAACTGGCGTTTATGCCGATGGATGCAGGCGGCTGGGTCAGCGCCACCACCTGGGTTAGTGATGTGACGGCCGTTGCCTACCCCCGTTACGCGATCACCGTCACCAACCCGCTCAGCCCAACAGAAATGGGTTGGGTCTATTTATATCGCTCGCCGACGCTGCCACGCGCCGCCACGCAGTACATTGCCTGGGATGAGGCGGCGCAAATGGTAACGGCCGTTTCCTACACCCTGCGCTTCGACCCGCAAAACTTCCTCGGCGTGGCCGACATGACGCTGAATGGGACGGCCGTAGACGTACTCGACCGGCAAAAATTACGCGCCACAGCCACTATCTATGTCGGCCCCTTCCCCATCGGCACGCAACAAATCAACGAAGAGAGCATCCTCGATTTTCTCACCGAGCCGGTCACGATCACCTTGCCCATTGTCGGGCCGGTGCGCGCGGTGGGCGGCAACGTCACGCAGCAGTTCACCCTGTACGGGGCGCGCGCCGATTTCGCCATTTCCATCCCGGTGGGGCGGCAGGATGTGCCCGGCGTGCCCAACACCTCCTTCACCATTGACGCGCTGCGCTCCTCGCTGGATTTGTTGGAGCCAACAGCGACGGGCATGGCCCCAACAACGTATTACGACAGCAATACCCCCGCTGGCGTCCCGGTAGATGGCAGCCCAGACGCCGTGCCGTCTACGCCATTGGCGAATTGGCAGCAGTTTGATGGAGCATTGGGCGGCTTTGTGATGCTGACGGATATTGGCCTGGACAGTGGCACAGTGACCAATTTTTACCTGGATAATGGTAATTTCAACGCGGATGACACGGGTGACGGCCGTTCCTTTGGCGACACCGGTTTTGCCATTACCGACCCGGACGGCATTCTCGACATCTGGCAGACGATTTACTTTTTGCGCGGCAGCCAGGGGAACCAGGGTACGATGGTGACAGCGTGGGCAGCAAATCCGCTAACGGCCGTCACCGGTGCGCAATGGTTTGAAGGGGTGGAGGGGCCGGGAACGGCCGTGTATTTGCCGCTGATAACCATCCAGGTGGAATTGGGGACAGAGAAAATCACAGATTAAGTGGAGGTCTTCAGGAATTCAGGGGGTTGACAACCAATGATGCGTGATGCGTGACCAGAGAGAACTCACGCATCACGCATCAGACCAAACCCCACGAAATCCCAAAGAGCCGTAAATGGTTGCGTTTTCAGGCATGGTTCATTCCAAGTAATTTGTGCTTTACAAATCTAGCAAGAAAGCGCGTCATGCTGAACGGAGT
>JACSRF010000213.1 GCA_014879875.1 Anaerolinea sp. | reverse complement strand
AGGCAGCGGCAGCGGCGGCGTCAGGCTATCCGCGCCGGCCACAACCTGGCGCAGCGCCGCGGCCATCGTCGCCGCATCGGCAAACCGTTCCTCCGGCTGCTGCGCCAGCGCCGTCAAAATAATCGCCTCCACATCCAGGGGTAAATCAGGGGCAAACTGCGTCGGCGGCGTCGGCAGCTGCGCCACCTTGTTCATCATCACCGTCAGCGGGCTGTCCCCCTGATGCGGATATTGCCCTGTGACCATGTAATACAAAATGACGCCCAACGCATAAATATCGGCGGCGGCCGTCACCGCCTCCCCGCGCACCTGTTCTGGGGCCATAAACGCGGGCGTGCCCGTCGTCATGCCGCTTTGCGTCAGGCGGCTGCCCCCCACAATTTGGGCAATGCCAAAATCCGCCAGGTAAACGTGCCCCTGCTGGTCGAGCATGATGTTCGCCGGTTTGATGTCGCGGTGAATGGTCCCCTTTTGATGGGCAAATTGGAGCGCGGCGGCGATCTGCTCAAACAAGGTCATCGCTTGCGTCAGGGACAGCGGCAGCGCCGCCTCCGCCAGGTATGCCTCCAATGTTTGCCCGTCAATGTACTCCATCACCATGTAATAGAGGCCATCGTCGCTGACGTCAAAGTCGTAAATCTGGACGATGTTGGGGTGGCGCAGCGCCGCCGCCGCCTGCGCTTCACGGCGGAAGCGGGCGATGAAATCGGCCGTATCCGTGTAAAAAGGATGCAGCACCTTAATCGCCAGGTCCCGTCCCAGTTCAGGATGCGTGGACTTGTATACCTCAGCCATGCCGCCGCGCCCCACCAGGCTGTCAAGCTTATATTTGCCAACGATACGACCAACGTGATACGCGAAATTGTTTGAATCGTTCATCATTTAAGAGCTGCGTTCCCTATCATTCCTATATCCTTCCAAATTGGCGCGCCAACTGCGCCACCGAGAGATGGATGAGTGTAGGACGGCCGTGTGGACAGGTATGCGGGCTGTGACACACTTCTAACTGGCGTACCATCGCCTCCATTTCCGGCAGCGACAACGGCTGCCCCGCTTTTACGGCCGCCGATTTGCACACGCGCAAGATAATTTTATCCTCAATTTTACCCTGCAAGGGAGCGTCGCCCCGTTCCAGATCATCCACCACAGCCATGAGCGCCTGCGCCGGATCGAGCTTCGCCAAAATGGCCGGGATACTGCGCACCATGAAGGCATTGGGACCAAACGGCTCTATCTGAAAGCCAATCGCGGCCAGCGTCTCCAGGCGTTCTTCCATCAAGGTGGCTTGTGGTGGGGAGAGGTGAACGGCCGTCCCCGCCATCAGCCCCTGCGCGACTACCTCATCTCGTGCCCACGCCGCCATAAACTGCTCGTACAAAATGCGTTCATGCGCTGCGTGCTGGTCAATCAGGTACATGCCATCCGGCCCTTCGGTGATGATATACGCCGCCCCCACCTGCCCCACCACGCGCATGATCGGCAGCTTCTCGCCGCCCAAGTTAGGTTGGGGCGCAGCAAGCTGGTCATCATTTGTTGTGGCGGAATGGGGAACGGCCGTTTCCCATTCCCCATCCGGCGGCGACCAATCCAGGCTCAGGCCAGACTGCGCCGACTCCTCGCGCCGCGTAAACGCCTGGCGCTCCAGCGATCCGCCCCAACCAGGCGACAACGATTCCCCATGCTGGCCGACCTGCCACCCCGTCATGCCGCGAATAGGGCTGTCGGCGACCAACGTCTGCCGCACCGCCCGCTGCACCGCGCCAAACACCTGGCTGCCATGCTGGAAGCGCACCTCCGTCTTCGCCGGATGTACGTTCACGTCCACATCCTCTGCCGGCAAATTGACAAACAGAATGCCCAACGGGTAGCGGCCGGTGGGCAGCAGCGTGTGGTAAGCCTGGATGACGGCATAGGTGAGATTGTTGTCTTTGACCCAACGGCCGTTGACAAACAACACAATATGGCTGCGGTTGGCCCAATGCAGGCTGGGCGGCCCCACGGAACCGGACACCCCAACCCGATCATCATTCTGTCCCTCTTTCGCAATCGGCAAAAGCTGCCTGGCCACCTCTGGCCCATAAATCGCCGCCAGCACATCCTGCCGGCTGCCATTGCCACTGGTCTGGAAGGTGATGCGGTTATCATGAGTCAGGCGAAAACGAATCTGTGGGTAAGCCAGGGCATAGCGCGTCACAAATTCATCAATCAGCCGCTTTTCCGTGTTCACCGCTTTTAAGAACTTCAGGCGCGCCGGGACATTATAGAAAAGATTTTCCACGGCGATGACCGTGCCGCGCGGCGCACCCACCATCTCCCGGTCAGTAATCTCGCCCCCGGCCAACAGCAGGCGTGCGCCGGCCGCTTCCCCATCAATCCGGCTCACCACCGTCACCTGGCTGACGGCGGCAATCGCCGCCAGCGCTTCGCCGCGGAAACCCAGCGTATAAATGGCGGTGAGGTCGGCGGCCGTTTGCAGTTTCGAAGTGGCATGACGCAAAAAGGCGGTCTCGATTTCGGCCGTCGGGATACCACAGCCATCGTCAGCCACCTGAATAAGCTGACGGCCGCCGCCGCGTACATCCAAGTTAATCGTCGTCGCCCCGGCATCAATGCCGTTTTCCACCAGTTCCTTGACCACGGAAGACGGCCGTTCCACCACTTCACCCGCCGCAATTTGCGACGCCAGTTGTGCAGATAAGAGTTGAATCGGCATAGGTGTATTGTAGGAGGGCAAAGCATAAGTAGCAAGCGGCATTAATCGGTAATCGGTGATCAGTTATCGGTAATCAGTAACCGGCCACCGACCACCGATTACCGATTACCGTCCCCCTTCCCCTTGCGCGCTTTCACCCTGACTTACTATACTTTTGCCAGCAACCGCTCCCCCACAGCGGGGTTTTAATCAAAGACCCGGCAGGTTTTAAGAAACATGTCAGGTCCGACTAAACAAATTGAGGTGAGCAAATTCATGCCTTTTCAACCAAACTACGAAGTCCCCCCCGACCGCCAGGCTTACACCTTCTTTGGCGCGCCCGAAGTCGGCCCGGAAAACGTCGGCATCCTGGCGCTGCACGGATTCATGGGCAGCCCGATCAGCACCCGCGCCATGTCTGAATTCTTGGCCGCCAACGGCATCACCGTCCACTGTCCCCTGCTCCCCGGTCACGGCCATTTACCCTACAAAATTCATAACGTCACCTATAAAATGTGGCTGCAAGAGACGGAAGAAGCGTTGGCTTACCTACGCCAGTTTTGCGACCAAATCTTTTTGATGGGGCACTCCATGGGCGCCGTCTTGGGCGCACACCTGGCCATCAACAACCCAGACCTGTGCGGCTTCGTCATGCTGGCCCCGCTGTACGATTTACCCGATTGGCGCATTAAAATGGTCGCCTTCGGCCGTTACTTCATCAAATATTTCTACCCCCTCAAAAGCAAACATACCGACTTCGAGATTTTCGCCGGCCGCGTCAAAGATTACGACCCCTCCATTGACATTTACGACCCCAATCTGAAAGAATGGCTGATTGAAGCCTCGCGCCTGCCGCTCGATGGCCTGGACGAAATGCGCAAAGCCGCCGCACTGGGTCGTAAATTATGGGGCAGGCTCCATCTGCCTGTGCTCGTCTTCCAGGGGGGCAGCGACCCGGCCGTTAACCCCGGTAACACCGAAAAACTGTTCCAGAAGCTCTCCACGCCCGACAAAGAGATGAAATTCTTCCCGCAAGTGGGGCATGAGCTGATGCGCCCGGTGGAACCGATTCACCGCAAAGTGTGGCTAAAGGTATTGGAGTTCATTCAAGACCACACCGAAGCCGGCGTCAAAGGGGAAAAGCCAGTTCTATCTGGGGGATCGTTGTTGAAGTAACCACCTTTTAACCTCTTCAGACGCCCCGCCTGCCACAATGGGAATAATATGCTCCAACTCCAGCGGCATCCCGATTCCCGATAATCGCTTCCCGTGTGTGACAGTAGCCACAGCAGTACTGCGCTGCTTCGACGACGCGCTGGCGCATTATGGCCGATATTCTCGTCATCACTGCAACACAGCCGGGTCCGACAGATCATACCCACGCTTTTTGAGCAAAACGGCCGCTTCCGCTCGACGTACCAGCACACGGCCGTATTCCTCCACCAACCTATCCTGCTCAGACTGCTCCTCGGTCAACAGTGCGCGCTGCTGGGCTTCCGCATTCAACCACGCCAGGCGAGTCTGTTGGCTTTTGGGCAACGTGCTTCGCGCCAACGTCCACAACGTCTCGTCAGACAACTGCGCAAAGGCAGACAACTCCATTTCCAGGTCTGGCGACAAATCCGGCAACGGTGTTGTGGCCTGTACCACAAGATTGCGCACCAGTGCGAATACCACACGGCCGTTACCCCGCCAACAACGCCTCGATCTCCGCGATTAAAAACGGCAAATTAGGGTGCGTGAAGGAAAGGTCCGGGGCGGGGACACGATTACGCTTGATGTCGGGGTGAACATGTTTATGGTGTGGGTCTGTACTGGCAAGCTCAGGAATGTGAGGGTGCGGTTGAGAATCATACCAATACAACTTGTGCTCGCCCTGCCATGCCTCATACCCGTAACCAGTCAGGTGCAGTTGCGGCAGAGCAACCAATTCCTCATATACTTGCAGCCGCATTTCGGCCGAGAAGTAGATTGTGCCCCGCATTTGGGCAATGTAACGGCCGCGTCGAATGAGGGCAAGCGTGGACCTTTGAATGACCGGGTAACGCTCTGCCAATTGATAAATGAATTGTTCGTAGTCAGCCAGGGAAGTAAACATCAAACGGCAGCGTAAGAACGAAGGTGACGATTGATAGCGTTTTGGTCATTGACGATTCGCTTCTGAATAAAAGAACGGTATTCAGTCATGAGCAATTGTCGGCTGCGGTATAGACCAGCCCATTCCGTGAAGTCCATAACCCAGGCGTCGTTCTCTGGTTCATTGCCGACGCTGTACCAATCATAAAAGACCTCGCTTAACAGGCCATACCTTTCTTCAAAAGCGGATAGCTGTTCGGTCAATATATGAATATCTTCAAGCAAAGCATTCAGATCAATCTCTACCATCGCGCACCCTCGTCACTAATACGGCTTCATTCATAGAAATCATTCTACTGTTTACAAACCATTATAACCCATGTCATGAACCCCAACACAACGCCTCAATTGGCGCATTGCAAACCATTGCTGCTAAAATTCAGCTATGGACATCGCCGCCGCCAAGCTCGAAGCAGCCCGCCACGAGTTACTCGACCTGGGTCTGCGCAACCCCCTGCTCAACTATCGCCCCCTGGCCGCGCGCGGCGTAGAAATCATAGACGAACGGCCGTCCCCCATCTACCACCACCTCGTCACCAACGGCCGTACCCTCTCCTTCCTCCCCGCCACCAGCGACAACGGCGACGAACTGGGCCAGCCCCCCGCCGCCGACCCGCACACAGACGACTACCTGCAAACCCCCTACAGCGACGCCGATCTGCAAAAACGGCTGCTGAACACCGCCTACATCGCCGCCGACTACATCCAGGAACAAGGCGTCAACGTCCTCTACCTGGCGCTGGGGATGCTGCAATGGCGCGACCGCGACACCCCCGACGCCATCCGCCGCGCCCCCCTGCTGCTCATCCCCGTTGCGTTAGAACGGCTCAACGTCGCCAGCCGCTTCTCCCTGCGCTGCACCGGCGCCGACATCGGCGACAACCTGCCCCTGCGCACCCGGCTGACGCGCGACTTTGGCCTGACTCTGCCCCCGCTGCCCGCCGAAGATGAACTGGACGCGCATCTTTACCTGACGCAAATCGCCCACGCCATCCACACCATGCCCGCCTGGACGGTAGACACAACGGCCGTCGCCCTCAGCTTCTTCTCCTTCAGCAAATTCCTCATGTACCACGACCTGGACGCCGCCAACTGGCCCGCGGCGCACTCTCCCGCGGCTCATCCCGTGCTGCAAGCGCTGCTCACCCCGCAAGGCTTCCCCCAACCCGGCGCGCAGCTTCCCGACGACGCCCTGCTCGACAGCCACATCCGGTTGGAAAACAGCCACCAGGTCGTAGACGCCGACAGTTCGCAAACGTTAGCCATCCTCGACGTCAACGCCGGGCACAACCTGGTCATCCAGGGGCCGCCCGGAACCGGCAAATCGCAAACGATCACCAACCTCATCGCCGAGGCGCTGGGCAACGGCAAAACCGTCCTCTTCGTCGCCGAAAAGCAGGCGGCGCTCGACGTGGTGAAGCGCCGCCTGGACGAGGCCGGGCTGGAAGACGCCTGCCTGGAACTGCACAGCTACAAAGGGGCCAAAAGCGCCTTCCTCGCCGAACTTGCCCGCTCGCTGCGGCACGGACAGCCGAAAACAGACGGCCGTTTCCCCCACCTGCCCACCCTCAAAACCTTGCGCGACCGCCTCAACGCTTACAGCCAGGCGATCAACGACCCCATCGGGAGCAGCAGCGTCGCCCTTTACGACGCTTACGGCCATCACCTGCAACTGCAAGCCCGCCTGTCGCCCTTCGAACTGCCCAGGCTAACCATACCGCAGCTAAGCGCCTGGTCGGCCGCCGAATTCCAGGCGCGGCTCGCCCTCGCCTACAGCTTGCAGCAGCAGATCATCCAAACCGGCATTCCCAACCAACACCCCCTCTGGGGCAGCCAACGCGCCGACGCTCCCGACGCCCTGCCCGACCAACTGCGCGGCCTGGCAAAAATGGCCCTGGACGCTTTGCAGCCGTTGCAAAGCGCCGCCGCCACCCTGTCCGAGACGCTGGACACGGCCGTGCCCACCCACCTCACCGCCCTCGCCCAACTGCAATTCGCCGCCCAACGCCTGCAATCCGCCCCGCGCATGGCCGGGGTCAACGCCACCCACCCCGCCTGGGCGACCCTGGCCGAGGCGCTGCTGGCCGCCCTGGAAGCGGGCGAACGCATCCACCAGGCACACGACGCCTACGACGACTGGCTGATTCCCGAAGCGTGGAGCCAGGACGTCCTCCCCATTCGCCAGGGGTTAATGGCCGGGCGTTCGTCGCTGCGCCGCTTCTTTTCTGGCAGCTACCGCCGCGCGCAGACGCAGCTAGCCGGGTTGTGCCGCACCACGCCGCCCCCCGATTGGGAAACGCAGCTCGCGGCCGTGGACGCCATTCTCGACGCCCAACGCGCGCATCCCGTGCTCGCCGCCGTGGAACCACAGCTTAAAGAGATATTTGGCCTGCGCTGGCGCGGCCTAGAGTCGAACTGGGGCGATCTGCGCCACATTGCCGGCTGGCTTGCCAGCATTCACGACAGCGTGCGCCAGGGTATGTACCCGCCGCGCCTGCTCGAATTAGCCGCTCACCCGCCAGACAAAACGAGCCTGGAAACGGCCGTCGCCACCATCGAAACCGCGCAAATAAACTATGAAACGGCCGTCAACGCCCTGCATGAACAACTGCAATTTGACCCCGCCACCCTGCCCGGCGCGCAGCCCTTCCTCAGCCAACCCCTCGCTAATCAATTCGCCTGGCTGCAGCGCGCCCACGCCGCCACCGCCGCCATCATCCCCCTCGCCGCCTACAACCGGCTGGCGACACAGCTTGCCGCACACGGATTGGCGCCGCTGACGGCCGTCGCCGACGCCTGGCCCCACGCTGCCGACCACCTGGCCGACCTGCTGCAACTCGCTCGTTACGCCGCCCTCATCCACAAAGCGCGCGCCGAACGCGCCGCCTTGCGCGCCCTGCACCAGGAGCCACCAGCCGCGACCATCATTCCGTTCCAACAGTTGGACACCCAATTTCTGGCGCACAATCGCACTCGCCTGGCGCATGACCATTGGCAGCGGCTGCCCCGTTACACCGCCGGCGGTCAGATGGGACGGCTGCAAGCGGAAATGGAGAAAAAGCGCAATCACCTGCCCATCCGCCAATTGATGGAGCAGGCCGGTTACGCCATCCAGCGCATCAAACCCGTCTTCATGATGAGTCCGCTCTCCATCGCCACCTACCTGCCCCCCGGCAAAATCCAATTCGACCTGGTGATCTTCGACGAGGCCAGCCAGGTGCGCCCCGTAGACGCCTTTGGCGCCATCGCCCGCAGCAAACAAACCGTCGTCGTTGGCGACAGCCGCCAGCTGCCCCCCACCACCTTTTTTGAGCGGCTGCTCGGCGACAAGAACGAAGGGGAAGAAACGTGGACGCAAGAAAGCATTCTCGACCTGTTCTGCGTCCAACATGCCCCGCAGCGCATGTTACGCTGGCATTACCGCAGCCGCCACGAATCGCTCATCGCCCTGTCTAACCAGGAATTTTACAACCGACAGTTGGTCATTTTCCCCAGCCCCGACGCCGCCAAACAGGAGGTGGGGCTGCACTACCATCACCTGCCGCACACCGCTTACCAACGCGGCAAAAGCCGCACCAACCCGCTGGAAGCGCAGGCCATCGCCACGGCCGTCATCCAGCACGCCCACAGCCAGCCCCACCTGACGCTGGGCGTGGTCGCCTTTAGCCGCGAACAACGGCAGGCCATCCGCCAGGCGCTAGAACGACTGCGCCGCGAGGACCCGTCCGCCGAACCCTTCTTCCGCGCCCACCCTACCGAGCCATTTTTTGTGAAAAACCTGGAAAACGTGCAAGGGGATGAGCGGGACGTGATTTTGATCAGCGTGGGTTACGGCCGTACCGCCGACGGCGACCTGACGCTCAATTTTGGCCCGCTCAATCAGGCCGGTGGCGAACGACGCCTGAACGTGCTGATCACCCGCGCCCGCTGTCGCTGCGAGGTGTTCGCCAATTTCACCGCCGCCGACATTGATCTGCGCCGCACCCAGGCGCCCGGCGTGGTCGCCTTGCGCCGCTTTTTGCACTATGCGCAGCATGGCGAAATCGCCGACTTGCCGCCGGAAACGGCCGCCATCCCCGCCCCATTTGAAGACGTGCTCGCCCACACGCTGCGCCAGGCCGGGTACGCGGTGGCGCAGCGCGTGGGCAGCGGCCCGGCGCGCGTGGATGTGGCCGTGGTGGATGAGGGAAACGGCCGTTACATCCTGGGCATCGAATGCGATGGCGACAACTACCACCTGGCCCGCTCTGCCCGCGACCGCGACCGCATCCAGGCGCAAACCTTAGCGCGGTTAGGCTGGCGCATTCACCGCGTTTGGAGCTATCGCTGGTGGCAGGAACCGGAGGCCGAACAGGCGCGGCTGTTGGCCGCCATCGCCGCGCCGCCGTCCCCCACAGCCATCACCAACTACCCGCTCTATGAACGGTACGACCCACACGAAGCCATCGCTGCCGCACACCCCATTCCACTCTACCAGCCGGCGACGCTGACTATTGACCTGGGTGGGCTTACCTTTGTCAACTATTACAAAGCCAACAAGCTCGCCTACCACCAAAATTTGCTGAATTGGCTGGCGCAAATTGTGCAGCAAGAAGGCCCCATCCACCACACCGAAGCGATGCGCCGCATGAGCTACGCCGCCGGCTACCAACTGCTGACCATTACTGACTTCTTGCAAAAATGGCTGCTGCAGCAAGGGCAAAAAAGCAAGCAAATTAAGCGGTGTGGCGACTTTTTATGGCCGGTAGAGATGCTGCGGCCAACCGCGCGCGACCGTTCCCAACTGCCCAAACTGTCACGCAAATTCGAGTACATCTGCCCGGAGGAGATCGCCGAAGCGGTGTTGATCGTCGTCCACGACGCCCTCGGCATCCCCGTTGATGATATACCGCACCGCGTCGGCCAACTGTTTGGCTTTCGGCAGCTAGGGGGGAACGCGAAAACGGCCGTTCTCGCCGCCATAGACATCCTACTGCAACAAGGCTGGCTGCACCAACAAGGGCAGGAGCTTTTCCCTGCGCCCAATCCACCCGCCGAACCACCGGGAACAAAACCGACGCTGCTGCAAAAACTACAGTTACACTAAGTCTCAGTTACACAGAGAACCGATGCCTTTTCTCCGCCTGCCTTGCCCTGGCGCTGATCATGCGTTGCGGTTTGGTTGACCTGTGGGCTAATTCGTAAAGGACAACAGAAAGGTAACAGGGTTCTCTATGATCTTCCTCCTCTTCCTCTCTGTGTAGCTCTGTGTCTTCTCCGTGTAACTCCGTGTAACTGAATAGAGTTTGTTACATCATCAGACAATGGCATATAATAGTAAGATTAATGGAAGCTGAGGCCATGCAGCCAGGTTTAGGCAAAGCTGATCATGGCGCCGGCAAAATTTTTATAGTTAAAAGAGGAGCAAACTATGTTTAACAAAAAAACAACGCTGTTAGTAGTAACTCTATTTTTAATGGTCAGCCTGCTGTTAGCCGCCTGTGGTGGGAACGCCGCAACGCCAACCCCGGCAAGCCCGACCAAAGCAAGCGAGTCGGCAACAAGCCCAACCGCCGAAAGCCCGGCCGCGAGCAAAATCAAGGTCTGCCAGGTCACCGACGCCGGTGGTATTGATGACCGTTCTTTCAACGCCACCGCCTGGAAAGGGGCGCTGCAAGCGCAAACCGAATTGGGCGCCGAAGCCAAATATCTGGAATCCCAACAACAAACGGATTACGAACGCAACATCAACGCCTTCCTGGAAGATGAGTGCGACCTGATCGTCACCGTCGGCTTCTTGCTGGGCGACGCCACGGCCGCCGCCGCCGACCTCAACACCGACCAGAAGTTCACCATTGTTGACTACACCTACGATCCCATCAAAGAAAACGTGTTAGGGCTGCTGTTCGCCACCGATCAGGCTGGTTTCCTGGCCGGGTACACCGCGGCCGGCGTCACCAAAACCGGTAAGGTGGGTACGTTTGGCGGTATCAATATTCCCCCCGTCACCGTCTTCATGGATGGGTATGCCCTCGGCGTGCAGTATTACAATGAGAAGCACGGGACCGACGTGCAGGTGTTGGGTTGGGACGTAGCCACGCAAAATGGCCTGTTCACCGGCAACTTTGACAGCACCGACGACGGCCGTTCCATGGGCGAAAGCCTGATGGACGAAGGCGTAGACATCATCATGCCCGTCGCCGGCCCGGTGGGGTTGGGCACAGCCGCTGCCGCCCGCGAACGGGGCAACGTCTACATCATCGGCGTAGACACCGACTGGACCGTCAGCTCCCCTGACTTCGCCAGCATCATCCTCACCTCTGTCTTGAAGAACATGGACGTGGCCGTCTTCACCGCCGCTCAAGAAGTAGCCGATGGCTCCTTTGCCGGTGGCGTTTACATCGGCACGTTGGAAAATGGCGGCGTCGGACTCGCCTCCTTTAATCAATTGGACAGCATGGTTAGCAGTGAATTGAAGGCCGAATTGGAAGAAGTTAAGGCTGCGATCATCGCCGGGACAATCAAAACAACCCCCTAATGGGTACAGCGCCTTTGCTTCATTGACAGGTAACTAAACCTCCCCGAAGACCTGACAGGTTACAAGAAAACCTGTCAGGTTTTCTTGTAACCTGAAATTAGAAGACAGGGGCTAGTTGACCACTAGCCTCTGTTTGCATAACGGCAAAGAGCGGCAGGCGCGTCTACGCATCTTTGCCAAAAGGCGGAATTCGTTATGGGCTTCGTGTTGGAACTAAAAGGGATCACCAAGCGTTTTCCGGGGGTTCTGGCGAATGATCGCATTGACCTCACCCTGGAACAAGGCGAAATTCATGCGCTGCTTGGCGAAAATGGCGCCGGCAAAACCACTTTAATGAACATTCTCTATGGCCTTTACCAGCCAGACGAGGGTGAAATTTTCGTGCGCGGCAAGAAAATTGAAGTACATTCCCCCAATGATGCCATCCGCGCCGGTGTGGGTATGGTGCATCAACATTTCATGCTCATTCCCGTCTTCACCGTCACCGAAAATGTGATGTTGGGGCAGGAAGTGACATATGGGGGTGGCTTTTTGAATCGCGCCGTTGCTGCCAGACAGGTACGGGATATTTCGGAGAAGTAT
This sequence comes from Anaerolinea sp., assembly GCA_014879875.1. Taxonomy (GTDB): domain Bacteria; phylum Chloroflexota; class Anaerolineae; order Promineifilales; family Promineifilaceae; genus JACSRF01. The sequence continues at coordinate 5,081 of JACSRF010000213.1, read as the reverse complement.
AAGCTGGCAGTAGACCCAGAGACTTATGTGCGCGATTTGCCGGTTGGCGTGCAGCAGCGGGTAGAAATCATTAAGCTGCTGTATCGGGAAGCGGATATCTTGATTTTTGATGAGCCAACGGCCGTCCTCACCCCCCAGGAAGCCGACGAACTGTTCAAAATCATGAAATCCCTGGTAGCGCAGGGCAAATCCATCATTTTCATCACCCACAAACTGCGCGAAGTGCTCGACGCCGCCGACCGGATCACCGTCATTCGCCGCGGCAAGGTGGTTGGCTCCACCACCCCGGATACCGCCGACCAGACAAAACTGGCGGAAATGATGGTCGGGCGTGAGGTCATGTTAGAGTTAGACAAGAAACCGCCCCAGGCAGGCGACGCGGTCCTCGAAGTAACCGACCTGGTGGCGCTGGATGACCGGCAGCACAAGGCCGTTGCCGACGTCTCCTTCCAGGTTAAAGCAGGTGAAGTGTTCGGCATTGCCGGCGTGCAAGGGAATGGACAAACAGAACTGGTCGAAGCCATTACCGGTCTGCGTCCGCCGGTAGCCGGTAAAATCACCCTGATGGGCCAGGATATTACGCACGCCACCCCACGCCAAATTACCGAGATGGGAACCAGCCATGTGCCTGAAGACCGGCAAAAAGATGGGTTGGTATTGTCCGCGCCACTCACCGACAATATTGTATTGAATACCTACTACAAGGCCCCCTTCACCAAAGGCGTCACCTTGCAGCCGGCAGCTATCTTGCAAACCACCGAGGCGCTGATCGAACGCTTTGACATTCGCACGCCCAGCGCGCACACCAGCGCCGGCTCGCTTTCCGGGGGCAACCAGCAAAAGGTGATCATCGCCCGTGAATTTGATCGGCCGTCCAAATTTCTCATCGCCTCGCAGCCCACGCGCGGGCTAGACGTTGGCTCCATCGAATATATCCACAGCCGTATCCTGGAAAAACGGGACGCCGGCTGCGCGGTCATGGTGGTCTCGCCAGAATTGGATGAAATCATGCAGTTGTCTGACCGCATTGCCGTGATGTACCGGGGACAGATCATTGCCATTGTCCCTGCGGCCGACGCCACCAAAGAGGGGCTGGGATTGTTAATGGCCGGCGTGAAAACGGAAACGGCCGTTGCCACCCCAACCAGCGCCCCAGGAGATTAACATGAGCGAACAAGAAAAACCGACCAACGACAAACCATCCTTCGCCCGCGTCTTCCTGGAAGAACTGAGCAGCCAACCTATCCTCATCCCCATTCTCGCCGTCATCAGCGGCCTGATCATCGGCGCATTCATCATCGCCCTCACAACCGAAGAGGTTTACGCCGCCTGGTCAACCTCTCCCTGGGAAAGCGTCAAAGTGGGCTGGACGGCCGTTAGCCGCGCCTACGAAGCTCTCTTCACCGGGGCGCTCGGCTCCCCTACGCGCATGATCCGCGCCCTGCAAGGGGGGGACGAACTGGCAATTCGCCGCGCCTTCAACCCGTTCCTGGAAAGCCTGGTCGCCTCCACCCCCTACATTTTTGCCGGGCTGTCTGTCGCCCTCGGCTTCCGGTCGGGTCTGTTCAACATTGGCGCCGAAGGGCAGCTTTTCATGGGCGCGATTTTTGCCGCCTTTGTTGGGTACACCTTCACCGGGCTGCCCATGATCATTCACCTGCCGCTGGCTATTCTCGCCGGCGCGTTGGGCGGCGCACTGTGGGGCTTCATCCCAGGCTGGTTAAAGGCCAAAACAGGCGGGCATGAAGTGATCAACACCATTATGCTCAATTACATCGCCTTTCGCCTCAGCGAATGGCTGCTGAGCGGCCCCATGAAACGGCCAGGGTCCTTCAACCCGGTCAGCCCCACCATTGCCGAAAGCGCCATACTGCCCCGCTTTTTTGACAACCCAATTCGCTTTCATGCTGGCTTTTTTGTCGCTCTGGGCGTCGCCTGGCTCGTCTACTGGTTCCTCTTCCGCACCAAATGGGGCTTCGACCTGCGCACCGTCGGCGCGAATCCACATGCCGCTCGTTATGCGGGGATGAACATTGTCTGGGTCACTATTTTGGCGATGTCGCTGGCCGGGGCCTTGTCCGGGCTGGCGGGGGCCAACGAGGTATTGGGCGTCAACTACAACCTGGCGCTGGCCTTTTCCGCCGGTTATGGCTTCGACGCGATTGCCCTGGCGCTGCTGGGTAAAAGTCACCCGCTGGGCGTGGTATTGGCGGCGCTGCTCTTTGGCACACTGCGCAGTGGCGCATTGGGGATGCAGTTAGCAGCCGGTATTCCCATTGACATCATCTCCGTCTTACAGGCTTTCATTCTGGCGTTTATTGCCGCACCGGCCATTATTCGCACCGTTTACCGCCTGAAACCGGCCGCTACCGGGGCGGATGGCGTAACCTTGCGTGGGTGGGGATAAGGATAAAATGACCACAACAACTCTACAAATACAAACGGATATTTATACTTCCCGCACCCGCCAGCGTGTGATGGGGATTTTATTTCTGCTGATGGCGTTTATCATTTGGGGGTTTCTCGGCCGTTCGGTCCCGGCCGGGACGATCACCACATTTGGCATGACGCCGGGGGGCATTGACGCCACCATCGGCGATTGGGAGCTGCCGGCGCTGGCGACGATGAACACCCTGGCTTTGCTCAGCGCCATGTTGGGCGGCTACCAGTTGGCGCGGGGCTTTGGTTCGCGCACCAATCTCTTGCTCGGCGTTGTCGCCGTCTTTTTCATCTTCAGTTTTTTGACGTGGGCGGCGGCCGGGAAATCACTGAATCTGGTCGGCCTGTTGAACAGCAGTCTCTCGAAGGCTGTGCCTATTGCGTTGGGCGCGATGTCTGGTCTGTTGTGCGAACGGGCCGGCGTCGTCAATATCGCCATCGAGGGGATGATGTTGTCGGGAGCCATGATGGGGGCGCTGATTGCCAGCCTGACACAGAATTTATGGATGGGGGTGCTGGCGGCCATGCTCACCGGCGCGCTGTTGGCCCTGGTTCACGCCATTTTTTCCATCAAATATATGATTGACCAGATCATCTCCGGCACGGTGATCAACATCTTTTCTGTGGGGATCACGTCCTACATTTCCGCCAAATTTCTGCAAGTGTATCAAGAGTTGAACAATCCCGGCATCTTCAAGCCGTGGGCCATGCCCATTTTGTCGGATATTCCGATCATTGGCCCCATCATCTTTAACAACAATATGTTTGTCTATGCCACGTTCATCTTCCTGGCTGCCATTCACGTGGCTTTATTCTACACCCGGTGGGGTTTGCGCTTGCGGGCGGTGGGTGAACATCCGCGCGCGGCCGATACCCTGGGTATTAACGTCTTCCGCACGCGCTACATGGCGGTGATTTTGGGCGGGATGATGGCCGGGTTTGGCGGCGCTTATTTCACGTTGGGGTCTGTCGGCCGTTTTGATGAGATGATGACGGCCGGGCGCGGCTTCATCGGGCTGGCAGCCATGATCTTTGGCAACTGGAAACCGTTTGGCGCGTTTGGCGCGGGGCTGCTGTTTGGCTTTGCCGACTCTTTGGCATCTAAGCTAGCTATTTTAGGGATCAGCATTCCCTCTCAATTCTTGTTGATGGCGCCTTACGTGGCAACGATGATCGTGCTCGCCGGCATTGTCGGGCGCGGGCAAATGCCGGCCGCCGACGGCCAACCTTATGTGAAAGAATAGGGGGTCTTTGGGATTTCATGGGGTTGACAGCATATATGGGGGTCAGGCAAACAAACGCTCATAGCCCCTCAAGTCAAGCCACAAACGACGAAAGAGACTGTCAACCCGTTTGAGACCATAAGAACGTCTGGTGATCGTTTTCAATTTATTGTTAATGCCTTCAACAAAACCACTGTTAGCCCGCGTGTCAAAGTAGTTGGCAATTTCAGCCAAATGGTTTTGCAGGGTCTTGAGAAATTTGTCAAAACAGGTGACCGTACTGCTGGCCACCTTAGCGGCCCACTTTTCCAAACGCCGTCGTCCTTCGTTAAGCTCCAGGTTCATGTTGAAGATAGCCGTCAGTTCTTCACGCAAGGTGTAAGCCTGGTGTAACAGGGGCGAGTGGTGGAAAAGGGACCGTAACCGTACCTTATCATCACCATTGAGATTGGCATGGTTATGACGCAATAGCCAGTGCATGCCTTGGGTCACCTCCTTATAAGTCGCTTCGGGCAACTCTTGACGTAAACGGCGCATTTCCTGCTTGCGCAAGGTGTCGAAATCTTCGCGATAGTTCTTGGCAACATGGAAGCGGTCAATGACGATTTTAGCTTTCACCTCAGGATGAGCGGCGATGAAATTGGCTATCGCACTCAAGTAGCCATCCCACATATCCGAACAGAACGTGTGGATCGTCGGGTGGAGCCGCTTGGGAATGGTCAGGAGGAACTCGCTCACCGTTTTTTTTTTCGATCTTTGAGTACCGCCAGAATGAGAACCGTCCCATCATCCTGACGAGCGGTCACGATGGCCCGGTAGTTTTTGTGCCCTTTCTGCGCGGCCACTTCGTCAATGCCAATGGTGCCCAGGTTTTGGATTTCATCCCACTTGACTTTATCGTCTACTTGCCGCGCCAACGCACCCACAACAGCATCGTAGCCCAGGTTTTCTTTGAGGCTGACATCAGCCACGGTGCTGCCAATGAGCTGTTTCAGCAAATGCTGGTCATAGGCTTTGGTATGAGGACTGCGTTGGTCATACCACTTCAACGTCTGGGTCGTCGTAGGCTGATACAAACAAGTGGGACATTGTGCCCGTCGGGGGCGAATGACGATGTAGGTTTCCTGTCCCAATATAGGCAAATGGCGCAATCGTACTGCCTGACCACGACCATAATTGCAGGCGATCTCTTTTTGACATACGCCGCATTTCGTTGTTTCCTGGCGACTTTCGACTGTGATAAGGAATTTTCCATCCTGTGTTTGCTTCGTAGCAAGCACATCAACCTGAGGAATATCCAGGGGCAATCTGATTGTGGCGGGGGTAGATATAGGCATCGTTTTTACTCCATTTATTAAAATGGCTCCCATTCTACCGCATCACCATATATGGGTGTACCCCTTGTATTCCCAAAGAACC
>JACSRF010000072.1 GCA_014879875.1 Anaerolinea sp. | reverse complement strand
AAACTATGAAACTGGACTGAAAGCGTCCCTGGCAGACCCCGAAGAAGCGGCGGCGTATCTGAATGCGGCGCTTGAAGAAAATGACCAGGAAGTTTTTCTGTTAGCTTTACGCGACATCACCGAAGCGCGTGGTTTTTCACGGGTGGCGCAAGACGCTTCATTAAACCGAGAAAATCTTTACCGAATGCTATCGCCTGCTGGAAACCCGCAATTGTTGAGCTTGAAAACGCTGTTACATAGCATGGGGCTGCGTTTAGCCGTTGAAGTGGAGACGGCGTAAAAGATATATCTGTGTGTTTTTGGCAAGCTGAAAGTGTACCATTTGGCCGTCGAAAATGTCACCACTTGTTGCTAAATAAAATCCACACGGCCGTTTCCACCCAACATCGCTTCATTTCTCAAGACCTGAAACAGCCGACGACTTGTCGCTCACCAAAGCATTATTGGCTGGTATTTGTTGCCTGTTTTCTTCCTAAGAATTTCTTCGGAAGAATTGATCGGTTTCTTCGGAAGAATCGATCCATTTCTTCGGAAGAAAAAACTTTTTCTTCGGAAGAAACTACAGCCAAGAGCATTCGCATGAACGTCGGACATGTCGTTTAGTGAACGCGATGACCAAGCTTTCAACTGGCAAAAACTCGTGGTGAACCGGTAAGCGTTTCCTATTCCAAACCCTGCGCCACACGAAAACACTGCAAAAGCGGGCAGTCATTTTCATCCACCTTCTCCGTCATTCCCCAACAACTTGACCAGCTTGTTTGAGCAAAATCTACCACGCTTTTGGCAAAAACCACGGCAACCCAACCAAAAAACCATCTGGATGGCAAGCCCAAACCCGACGCCTTTGATGGCCCGATTCGCTAGACGATAAAAGAACTTGCCAGCCCAACCCTTTTTCTTGATAACAGGTCTAACCTTTTGGGGAGTTATGCGATAAAACCGCCACCTAATAAGGCATATTAGACGGCCGTCAGACGGAGATCGGACGGCCGTTTCCTATAATGCCGCTATATCTAAAAATCAAGAGGCAAAAACATGAAACAGTCTGTATGGCGTAAACGAGTAAAAAAAGTGGTGGTGGGAACGGCCGTGTTCAGGTCTGGTTTATTGTTGTAATACTCGCCCAGGTAAGCGGCCGACACGCCGCTGCTGGATGGCCGGAATCGCAGACGATAGCTCCCGGTGGGCAGCCTCGTCAAGGTATAAGATCCGGTCGCGTCTGTTGTGGCTGAATTGACAAGAACAAAATCCCCGGCACAACTGCTGCCAACGCTATCTATATAAGCTGAGACCACCACGTCGGCCAGCGGTACTCCGGTTGTGGCGTCTGTGACCGTGCCGTGTATCTCGCCGCCGCGAGTTAAAGTCGCGTCTATGCCGACGACCACCTGACCCAGGGCTACGGCAATGGAATCGGCCGTTTCCAGCGTTGGTTTGTCATTGTAATACTCGCGCAGGTAGGCATCGGCCGTGCCATATGGCTCAAACTTCAGTCGGTAGCTGTCGGCTGCCAATCGGGTAACAGTGTAGACGCCGGTCGTGTTGGCATACACTGTGTCTACATAATCACCGGCGCTGTCATACACCACCACACGCACGTCCTCTAATGGCAAACTGGTATCGGCGGCCGTGATCTGCCCGGTAATCTCGCCGCCCACATCCAGCGTGGCATTGATGTTAGCTGTTGTGCCCCCCTCGCTCACTGCCACCGGCGTGGCGCTGTCAAAATTGGGCTGGTTATCATACCATTCGGTAACGTAGACTGAACTGAGCTTCTGGAACCTTATTTTGTAATCCCCCGCGGCCAGTCCGATCAATTCATATTGCCCCTGGCTGTTGGTGAAGTCGCCATCCTGATAAACACCATCCAGAGAATAGGCGACGACGTAGACAGAACTGAGCGGCAAGCCATTGTCTCCAGCAGTGACCACACCGGTAATCTGGCCGCTGCCCTGGATGGACACGGCTGTCATATCTGGCATATCAGCTTCTACAATGAGCAGGTATTCATCGACAAGACTGCCGCCATCGGGCCAGACCTGGCTCTGGCTGCCGGGGGAGAGGGGGAGGATACGGCCGTTCCCATCCACCACCTGCAATTCATACACCGTCGGCGGCAGGGGGCGCAACTGGTAGAAACCGTCTCTGCCAACCGCCGCCTCGTCGGCCACTTTCCCGTCCAGTCGTATTACCTGTACCCGCCAATCCATCCGGGAATTGCCCTGGGGAGTGGTGACACGGCCGTGAATATCCATCACGAACGCTGTGGGCATGTCCCATTGCGGGGCGGCAGCCACAAGTGGCGCGTCAACCAGGGTGGAGACGCCAGCAGACGCTATCCAATTGGTGACTAACAGCACAAGTACAACAAGTAGACCAGGAAAAAGTAATGACAAACCTTTCATCTTTTTCATTTTGACCCTCCAAGAGCAACAACAGTAAAATGAACCAGGTCACGGATAAAAACGGCCGTCTCCCCATTCTCCGGTAACAAAAACTGGCCGACGGCCGTCGCGCTCCAAAGCCTCATGTCACTGAGAACAGGCAGGATGGCCCGCGAGAGAATGGCGATGCTGCCCCCCTGAGATAGCGTGGCCCGCAATCCCTGATACACCCTTGCATCTGATAACAAACGGGTGGTGCAGCTTTGCCCACCGGCAATGACAATCAGGCAACGGCCGTTACCCATCGCTGCTTGTTGCCAGGCGTCCAGGGAACAATCTGGCTGCACGGCCAGGCCAGTCGCTCCGGTAATCCAAAGAGCGGGCGTCCCGACCAGGGTAACGGCCGTGCCAACCCGGCGCATCTGGCACAGACAACTGACAACTGCTTCTTCGTCAAAGCCGGGGGCGATCAGGATATAAACCTTATTTGCCGGTGCAAGCATGTTCTTATGCATGGTCTCTCTTCATCTTCCCCGAACCCCTAAATTTCGGGGAAAATCGCCATTACCAGATTCACACCTATTGCTGATTCATCAGCAGGGTGTAATTGCCGGTGGCATTAGCGCTCCAGGCGCCGACCAGAATCGTATGGCTGCCAGTTGTGTCTAACAGGCAAACGACTTCTACAAAAGACCCTAGAGATTGTGCCGAACATAACAGGCTGCCATCAGGCCGATAAACCCGGATTTGAGGATCAAGGCTGCCGGATGTCACGTCCATTTGCACCAACACTTGCACCCCAACCGATTCAGTAAAGGTATACGCATTCAGGTCAATAGATGGGCTGATACTGCCCGATTGAACCTCGTCGTAGGCAATGGGCGTCACATTGGCCGGGTTGTTGGTGCGCTGCAAGTAGAGGTCATAGCTGCCG
>JACSRF010000448.1 GCA_014879875.1 Anaerolinea sp. | reverse complement strand
GAGGATACACAGAGTGACACGGAGATCAGGAGAAATCAAGCGTAAAAAACTCCCCAATCTCTCTGTGAAACTCCGTGTCTCCTCTGTGTTCTCTGTGTAACTGAAAAACTTCTTAATCCCTGCCTTGCAAAGAATGCGGGGATTATACGCGCACCACCACCGACAAGCGACCCCTCGCCAACGCCCCATTCCTAACTCCCCCTTTACCTTTCCCGCATTCCGTTTTAGACTTTCCCTATGCGCATTGACATTTTCACCCTCTTTCCCGGCATGTTCACCGCCTATCTGGATGAGAGCATCCTCAAGCGCGCCCAGGCAATGGGCCAGCTAACGGTGCATTTGCACCATATCCGCGATTACGCCAGCGGCAAACATCGCATCACCGACGAACCTCCTTTTGGCGGTGGCGGGGGCATGGTGTTGAAGCCGGAACCGATTTTTACGGCCGTCGAGTCCCTTCTCGCCACCCTGCCACATGAAGGGGCAGAACGGGAACGGCCGCCGCTGATTTTGATGACGCCACAGGGACGGCCGTTTACGCAAACCATCGCTCAAGAATTGGCGCAGCACGCACACCTGCTGCTGCTGTGTGGTCGTTATGAGGGGGTGGATGAGCGCGTGCGTACCCACCTGGTTAGCGATGAAATTTCTATTGGCGACTATGTACTGACCGGCGGCGAACTGGCGGCCCTGGTCATTGTAGATGCGGTGACGCGGCTGCTGCCCGGCGTGCTGGGCGCAGAGGGCGCGGCCGCCAGCGACAGCTACGCCACCGGCCTGCTTGAAGGGCCTCATTACACCAAACCGGCCGATTTTCGCGGCTGGCAAGTTCCCGACGTGCTCCGTTCCGGCCATGCGGCGCACATTGCTCGCTGGCGGCGTGAAGCGGCGCTGCGCCGTACCTGGCAGCGCCGCCCCGACCTGCTGCTCACCGCCCCATTGACGGAAGCGGACAAATGGTTTTTGCGTCAACTGGCGCAAGAAACCGCCCTGTCAGAGTAGCGCAGTCAGCAGCTTTGCGTCAAGTTGACACGGCAACTTTTCTGGTATGCTGTTTGCGTATTGCGCAATAGACCATCTAAATTGATTAGCGAGATATTATGTCAAAACGTCGTCATGCAGAACAGCCTACGATTCCCTTATACCCTTTGCCCACGCCGCCGCGCACGGGTGCTCCACGCGAAACGGCCGAAGCCCCCACCGAGTTATGGATACCGGCGCCCAACGCCGCCGCGCCGCCGCGCCGCAACTGGCTGCTGCGCATTGTTGTCGGCCTGGCGATTCTCGTCTTCCTTTGCTTAACGACTGCGCTCGTCGCCGGCGCCGTCCTGGTCTACGAAAGCAGTTGGCTGCTGCCCGGCGTCTCCGTGTTAGGGGTAGACGTGGGGAATCGCAGTACAACCGCCGCAGCCGCCACCTTGCAGCAGAATTGGCAGCAGCGGACGATTACCCTGGCCGCCGCCGACGCTACCTGGACTGTTCCCCCGGAAACGTTGGGGATCACCATAGACGTAGCGGCAACCATTGCCGCCGCGCGCGCCCAAGGGCGCTCCTGGGACAGTCTGGCGCAAGGCGCGCGCTATGGCTGGCGCTTTCCTGTTGTTCCCGTCTGGGAGATTGACATGAGCATGGCGCGCGCGAATTTGGGCGCGCTGGCTGCGGAGTTGACGATACCGCCCCAAGATGCCGGCATGGAACTGGTCAACGGCCGTTTCGTCGCCACCCCTGCTGTATCCGGTCAGGCCCTTGACCTGGATGCGACCCTGCGCAGTTTACAAGTGCAGGCTGCCGCCACCGTGCTCAACGGCCGTTTTGATCTGTTCACCGTCACCACACCGCCGGCCGTTACCGATGTCAGCGCCGTGGTGGACGAGGCGAATGCCCTGCTGGGCACGGCCGTTGCTGTGCGCGCCTATGATCCGATCAGCGATGAAAATTGGACATGGGCGTTGGCTCCCGATGTGTGGGGACAATGGTTAACCTTTGACGCCGCCGCCGCCCAGCAGGGGCAGTTCACCTGGGCCTTAGACGCGGCCCAGGTGGGGACGCACCTCAACACGCAGGTAGCGCAGCTTGGTGGGGGGCGGTATGTGGACGAGGCCATGGCGGGAACGGCCGTGTCCCAGGCTATTGCCAGCCAGAACCCCAACGTTAATCTGCGCGTCTACCATTCCCCACAGCAGCACGTTATCCAAAGCGGCGAAACCTTATCCAGCATCGGCCGTGACTATGGCATTCCTTACCCCTGGATTCAACAGGCCAACCCCGGCGTAGACAACCTTTTTGTTGGGCAAACCCTGACCATCCCTTCACCCGATGCGCTGATCCCCCTGCCTGTCGTTGAAAACAAGCGCATTGTGGTCAGCATCACGCAGCAAAAAACGTGGGTCTATGAAAACGGCAGCCTTAAATGGGAATGGCTGGCGAGCACCGGCATTGCTGACAGCCCCACTGCCCCAGGCATTTTTCAGGTTCAAACCCACGAAGAAAATGCGTATGCTGGAAATTGGGATCTGTGGATGCCTTCCTTCATGGGTATTTACCGGCCTGTGCCTACCTCAGATTTCATGAATGGCTTCCACGGTTTCCCCACGCGCAGCGGCTCACAGCTGCTTTGGACCGGCAGCCTGGGTCATCCCGTCACCTACGGCTGCATCTTGCTTAGCAGCGACAATGCGCAAACGTTGTACAATTGGGCCGAAGCAGGGGTTGTGGTCGAAATTCGGCCGTAAACGTTACGACTCAGTTCCAAACATTACCCGTAAACAGAATATGGCGCACTGAATGATAAGGGACATGGAGATTTCATGACAAAACCCACTTTATCCCCAATAAGATGGTATAGTACCATCTTGAAACTTTACGACACTCTGCCCAGAGTGGCAACAATCGTAAATCTAAAATCGTCAATCGTAAATGCTATATAACAGGAGTAGATCATGACAACATTGTATGCTGGTGGTAAACCTGATACGAGCGATTTACCCACTGACCAAAGCGCCGAAGAACGGATGCGCGCTCTGATTGATACTCTGAGCGATTACATCACCCATTATCATGGTGGCGCGGTGGAGATGGTGGCCTTTGACGGCCGTCATTTACAAGTGCGCATGTCTGGAGCCTGTGAAGGGTGTGCGCTGGCTCCCGCCACGTTACAAGGCTGGGTAGCAGGCACAGTCAAGCAATTTTTCCCAGCCGTTGAATCTGTTGAAGCTGTTTAAGCGGTAGCCTGTGAATGGTGAGTTCCCGATGACAATAAGGAATGGCACTTCAATAAGTTGGTCAAGATTGGTTCAATCTTCGGAGATTGAACCAATCTAAATGG
>JACSRF010000074.1 GCA_014879875.1 Anaerolinea sp. | reverse complement strand
ATCGCGCGGCTGCGCGCGGCATTGGACGAGGAGCGGTTCAATGAGAAGCGGCCTGAGCGGATTCAGGACATCGTGGAAAACGGCATGAGGATGCTGGCGCAGACGGACAAGGCGGCGGCGAACGCTTGCTGGCATTGTTGCAGCCAGCCGCGCACCGCCTCATCTCGTTCTGGTTCGTGTTGGCCGCCATAGGCCGCGAACACCTGGTAAAGCACGGCATCTTGCGGTTCGCGGCCGGCGATGAGCTGCTCTAAGGCCAGCAGCAGGTTGGCGACGCTCTGCTGCAAGCGGGCCAACTGCCCCTGGAGTTCGTGGCGGCGGCGCGCGCGGCGTTGGGCAGGGATGACAACTTGCCTATAGGCGACGTAGCCACCCGCGCCGACGACGCCGAGGCCGGCGACGACGCCAGCGCCCATGAGGATGGGGCTGGGCGGTGGGTTATTGAGGCGGTAGCTTTGTTCGAGGCCGTTAACGAAGGCGGCCGTGGCCTCGCCCCGTTGAATGGCCTGGCGCATCTCGTTTTTGAGGCGGGTGACGGCCGTTTCGTCCTGGTCGAGCGCGGTGTCATACAGCAGTTCGCCATAGGTCAGGGTGACGGCCCAGCCGGCGTTGCTGGCGGTGGTGGCCTCAAAGGCGAGCACGTTTTTTTCAAAAATATCGCCGCTGCGGTAGCCCTGGGTCGTTTCTACCTGGTCAAGCTGTGCAAACCATTCTGCTTCGTTGGCGGCGGGCGCGTCGGTGAGGTAGATGAAGATGCGCGTCCCCGTTTCCGCCCAGGGCTGCGCCGCGTCACAAACGGCCTGCCGGTCTAAGTCTACCGATGTAGACTCCACAAGAAAATCAACGTGGCTGCACGGAGTTTGCGCCTGCGCCGGCCGGGCGACCCAGGCCAACCCCCAAAAGAGGATAACGAGAAGGGCCATGCCATATTTGTTCATCATGTCTTTACTCATTGGTAATCGGTGTTCTGCGGGTGTGATATGTGAGAACTGCGTTAACATCCGGTCAGGGTTGCGCTCGCGTCCCACAACTGCCGGGCGACGGCCGTATCGTAGGAGGCGGCCGACGATTTGACCGCTTTCTTTTTGACAAAGTAACGCCCGGTGACGTCGGTGACGTCGGGTGAGGACGCCAGGTAAATGGAGGTTTCGGCTCCTTGCGCCGGGCTGATGGTGAGGGGGCGCAGCAGCAGCATGGAGAGGCGCGCCAGCCGCCCATTGTTTTTGGCGAATTCGCTGCGCACAAAGCCAGGGTGCAAGCAGTTGGCGGTAACGCCACTGCCATCCAGCCGGCGCGCCAATTCGTAGGTGAACAGCACGTTTGCCAGTTTGGACGTGCTGTAAGCGCCAAAGCCGCTGTAGCTTTGCTGAAGTTGTAAATCGTTGAAATTGATACGACCGCCCTGGTGCGCCCCGGAGGAGACGTTGATGATCCGCGCCGGCGCGCTGGCTTTGAGCACGTCGAGCAGCAGGTTGGTGAACAAAAAATACCCCAGGTGGTTGAGGGCGAAGGTCATTTCCTGGCCGTCAACCGATTCCTGCCGCTGCATGAAGACGGCGCCGGCGTTGTTGACCAACACATGCAGCCGGTCATATTTGGCGCTGAAATCAGCCGCAAGCTGGCGAATGCTGGCTTGTGAGGACAAATCGGCGCTGAGCAGTTCAACGCGCTGGCTGCCGCTGCGTCTGCGCACCTCGTCTAGCGCGGCCATGCCGCGTTCCGGGCTGCGGGCGACCATGACGACGACAGCCCCCATTTGCGCCAACGCCAGCGCCGTTTCTTTGCCAATACCGGCGTTGGCGCCCGTTACCAGGCAAATTTTATCTTGTAATGATACGTGGTTGTTTGTTGTCATTGTCATGTGGCCTATTATAGCGGATAAAGGAAAAGGAGCTTAGAACCCGTGATACGTGAAGCGTGATGCTTTCCGCTCACATTTCCGTTTCACTTTACGGCGCTAACCGCTGCATGTCGCGCGGGAACAGCGTTGCCAGCCGTAAATTGGGCAGGCCGAGCAGCTGCATCAGCAGGCGTTCCAGGCCAATGGCAAAGCCGCCATGTGGCGGCATCCCGTAGCGGAATGCTTCCAGATATGCAGCGAAGGGTTCCGCTGGCAGCCCGGCCTTGTCTAATGCCGCCAGGTAATCGCTGTAGAGATGCAGCCGCTGTCCGCCTGTCACCAGTTCCGTGCCGCGGAAGAGCAGGTCGAAGCTGTTGGAGTAGGCCGGGTTGGCGGGGTCGGGGTGGGTGTAGAACGGCCGTTTCCCCATCGGATACCCTGCCACAAATAAAAAGTCACTGCCATGCTCCTGCTGTGCCCATTCGCCCAACCAGCGTTCATCTTGTGGCGACAGGTCAGGCTCGCCGCGCACGTCTACGCCGTGCAATTGTAGAATGAGTTCCTGCGCGGCGGCAAAATGGATGTGTGGAATTTCTGCCGGGATGGTAGGGATGTTGGCGTGCAGCAGGGTTAATTCGGCCGTATGCTGCTGTGACAGGGTGGCAAAAATCCCGGCGATCACGTCACACAGCAGCGCCATTACCGTGAAATGGTTCTCAATGAAGCCAAATTCTACATCCAGGCTGACGTATTCGTTGACGTGGCGGCTGGTGTCGTGTGGTTCGGCGCGGAACACGGGACCAACTTCGTAAACGCGCTCGAAGACGCCGACCATGATTTGCTTGTAGAACTGTGGGCTTTGCGCCAGGTAGGCCGGCCGCCCGAAATAATCGAGTTTGAACACATTGGCGCCGCTTTCCGTGGCTGAGGCGACCATTTTAGGCGTCTGGATTTCGGTGAAGCCCAGGTTGTTGAGGGTAGTGCGGAACCCGGCCATGACCCCTGCGGCCAGCCGAAACACAGCTCGTCGCTGAGGGTGGCGGTTGGCGATGACGGCGTGGTCAAGCAGGGTTGGCAGCCCCGCTTTGATTTCCTTCTTGTGAATGGCGACCGGTGGCGCTTCGCTGTTGGACGTGATCACGGTGACGTGTGGCCGGTGCAGTTCCACGCCGCCGGGAGCTTGTGGCGTGTGTACCACGTCGCCTTCCAGGATGATGACACTTTCCAGGGGCAGATTGGTCAGGGGAGCCAGGTCGGTTTCGTTTTCGCTGACGACCTGGGCAGTCCCGTAGCCATCGCGCAAAACAAGGAAGCTGACGCCGCCCATCTGCCGTAAATTGTGCAGCCAGCCATGCAGGCGCACGCGCGCGCCAATGTATTGGGATAAGTCCGTTGTACGAATTGTGTTCATCCAGATGTCTCCTCTGTAAATGTAGGGCGATTTTCCCAAATCGCCCGCCCGATTTGGGAAAATCGGGCTACGGTTTTC
>JACSRF010000214.1 GCA_014879875.1 Anaerolinea sp. | reverse complement strand
ACACAAACGGCGACGGCTACGACCGCGCCACCGGATCCAACCATGACGCCGACGCCATCACTGACGCCGCTGCCCAGCGCCACTGCCACCCATACACCGACGCCAACGGCCACGGCCGCGCCTACGGAAACGCCGACGCCGAGCCAGACGCCGACGGCCGTTCCCACCGATACGCCTACCGCCACGCCGGAACCCAGCGCCACCCCTGCGGCAACACCTATCCCCTGACCAAAACCCCTTGTTTCTGGCTTGGGCGCGTAGGTTGGGCGTGGGTTAAGCAGGGCGTGATAGACTTGGACATCCCCCCCGCTGTGCTATAATTTCTCGTTGACTTCGTAATGGCATGGAAAAAACAGATGAGTGATGCAGAGGAACTGCGGCAGGCCATCCTGGCGCAAGTAGCTGAATATTACCGCAAGGCACATCAAGAACAGCCCTTCCAACCCGGTGAAACAAAGGTGAGGTACGCTGGCCGGGTTTATGATGAGCGGGAAATGCAGAACATGGTCAGCGCCGTGCTCGATTTCTGGTTGACGGCCGGCCCTTACGCCCAAGAGTTTGAGAAGAAGCTAGGGCAGTTTCTTGGCGTGCGCGAGGTTGTGCCTACCAATTCCGGCTCATCAGCGAACCTGGTAGCGCTGACGACGTTGCGCTCATCGCAGTTGGAGAATCGCCTGCGCCCTGGCGATGAGGTAATTGTCCCCGCGGCCAGCTTTCCTACCACCGTCAACCCCGTCATCCAGAACCAACTAATTCCGGTGTTTGTGGATAGCTGCCTGGGCGATTACAATTTAGACGTGACACAGTTGGAAACGGCCGTTTCCCCCCGTACCCGCGCCCTCATGTTTGCCCACACCCTGGGCAACCCGGCCGACATGGATGTCATCATGGAATTTGTGCGCCGGCATGACCTTTTCCTCATCGAGGATACCTGCGATGCGCTTGGCAGCAAATGGGATGGCAAAATGGTCGGGACTTTCGGGCACATGGCGACTCTCAGTTTTTTCCCGGCGCATCACATCACCATGGGCGAAGGCGGAGCCGTTTACACAAACCGCCCCAAACTGGCGAAAATCGCTCGCGCTGTACGCGATTGGGGCCGCGACTGTTGGTGCGGTTATGAGTATCCCGTTAATGGCAAATGCGGTATTCGCTTTGAGCGGGAAATCCCCGGCGTGCCCGGCTATTACGATCACCGCTATTACTACACAGAAATCGGGTATAACTTAAAAATAACCGATCCCCAGGCAGCGATGGGGTTGGCGCAGTTGGACAAACTGCCGGATTTCATCGCCCGGCGCAAACAGCATTTTACTTACCTGTATGCAGGTTTGCAGCAGTACGAGCAGTACATCATGCTGCCCACCTGGCATGAAAAGGCAGACGTTTCCTGGTTTGCTTTTCCCATTCTGGTGCGCGACGAAGCCCCGTTTCAGCGGCACGAGCTGACGCGCTTCCTGGAACTAAACCACGTGCAAACGCGCCTGGTGTTTGCCGGGAATATTTTGCGCCAGCCCGCTTATCAGGAAATTGAGCGCCGCGTGGTTGGCGACCTGCCGGTGGCGGACCAGATTATGCGTGGCGCTTTTTTCATTGGGGTCTATCCCGGCCTGGACATTCCCCGACTTGACTATATCATTGATACGTTTGACAAATTTTTCAAGAGTAAACGGTAGTGTGGTTACGTTGTTGATTTGTCAGCAACCTGACCACACTACCGTTTTTGCTGCCTTATGAAACTATCTGTTATTATCTGCTGCTACAACGAACGAGAAACCATTGCCGATGTCATCGCGCGCACTCAGCGCGTGGACCTGGGGCCTGGTTGGGAGCGCGAGATTTTGGTGGTAGACAATTTTTCCACCGACGGTACGCGCGATATTTTGCGCCAGATCAGTGACCCGCAAGTGCGCGTCATTTTGCACGAGCGCAACATGGGTAAGGGGATGTCTATCCGTACCGGTATTGGGCACATGACGGGCGATTACATGATTATCCAGGATGCGGATAAGGAGTATGACCCGGCCGAACATCCCAAGTTTTGCCGCAAGGTGGAGGAGACGGGAGCAACGGCCGTTTACGGTTCCCGCATTTTAGGGGGCGACGTGAAATATAAATATGCCCATGCGTATCTGGGCGTGCGCCTATGGACGTTTCTCACCAACCTTCTCTTTGGCAGCGACCTCACCGACGTGGGGACCGGCACAAAAATGGTGCGTGGCGACGTGGCGAAATCGCTACATCTCACGTTAACCGGCTTCAATCTGGAATTTGAACTGACCAACAAAGTCTTGCTGGCGGGCCACCAGATTTTAGAAGTGCCGATCAGCTATGACCCACGCACTTACGCCGAGGGCAAAAAGATCACGATGAGAGATGGCCTCAAGGTCATCATGACCATGTTGCGTGATCGCTTAGGCTTATCACCCGTCTATCAAAAGGGTGTATCTGTCCCCACTGCCAATCCGGTAGTGCACAATCCCGCTAAAATCAGCAAATGAGTTCATGAATCGAGGGAGTTTATGAAAATCGTCGTTACCGGCTCTATAGCCTATGATTATTTGATGTCTTTCCCCGGCAAGTTCACCGATAACTTGCTGGCTGAACAGTTGCATACCATCAGCCTTAGTTTTCTGGTGGATTCATTGGTGCGTCAGCGTGGGGGCACAGCGCCCAATATTGCGTATACGATGGCTTTGTTGGGCGGCCGTCCTACTGTCATGGGCACAGCGGGGCAAGATTTTGCCGATTACCGTGTCTGGTTGGCGGCGCAAGGGGTGGACACGTCGGCCATTGTCGAAGTGCAAGATGACTTCACCGCCTCCTTTTTTGTGACCACCGACCAGGCGCAAAATCAAATTGCCAGCTTTTACGTGGGGGCGATGGCTCATGCCCGTCACCTCACCTTTGCCCAATATGCGCCGGACGCTGACCTGACGATCATTTCCCCCAATGATATGGAGGCAATGAAGGCGTACCCACAGGAATGTAAGCGGCTGGGTATCCCGTACATTTACGACCCCAGCCAGCAGACGGCGCGGCTGACCGGCGACGACTTGCACGCCGGCCTGGATGGCTGCTATTTACTGACGGTGAACGAATATGAGTACAGCTTGATTCAGGAAAAGACGGGGTTAAATGAGGCGCAGTTGCACGGTATGGCCGGTGGTATTCTGGTGACGAAAGGGGCGAAGCCCTCTTATTTGTATCTCAATGGCGCTGCCTGTGAAATCCCGGTTGTCCCCCCCATACAAATTGCGGATCCAACAGGAGCGGGCGATGCGTTCCGCGCCGGTTTACTGCGTGGTTTGCAGCTTGGCGCGCCGTTGGATGTGGCCGGCCGCATGGGGGCGTTGGCAGCGACGTATGTGCTGGAGCAGGTGGGCACGCAAAGCCATCATTTTACGCCGGCGCAATTTGTGGCCCGCTATCGCCAACATTTTGACGATGCTGGCGCATTAGATGTATTAGCGGCGATGAATGGTTAGTGGTATATCATAGAGTAGGCATGATAGAATGGGGATGCGCAAGATAATAGATATGAGGAAGAAGATGGATAAGGTTGCTAATTTTCCCCAGAGAGCGATGAAATATCAGGCTGAAGTAGGCAGTGTACTTAATGACAGATTACATGAGCGTGGCATACTAACACGCATGAAAATGCGTAGCCCAGGATACTAATCTGGGCTATATTTACACAGGAGATGGATTTACATAATGGATTACGATATTAAAAATGTAGAGTTGGCCCCTGGCGGCCGTCACCGGATCGAATGGGCAGAGCAGGAAATGGCTGTGCTGCGCGGGATTCAAGAAACGTTTGGCGCGGAACGGCCGTTTGCCGGTGTGCGCGTTGGGGCGACCATGCACGTCACCACGGAGACGGCTAACCTGATGCTGGCTTTGCAGGCGGGCGGAGCAGATGTGGTTTTGTCGGCCAGCAATCCGCTCAGCACGCAAGATGACGTGGCGGCGGCGCTCGTTTCTTACTACGAAATCCCCGTCTTTGCCATTAAAGGGGAAGACACCGCGACCTACCATAAGCACATCAACGCTGTGCTCGACCACAAGCCACACATCATCATGGACGATGGCGCCGATCTGGTCAGCACCCTGCACAAATCCCGGCGCGATTCCCTGCCGCACATCCTGGGCGGTACGGAAGAAACGACTACCGGTATTGTCCGCTTACGGGCAATGGCCGCCGCCGGCGCGCTGGAATTTCCGATGATGGCCGTCAACGACGCCATGACCAAGCACCTGTTTGACAACCGGTATGGCACGGGTCAGTCAACGATGGATGGCATTATTCGCGCCACCAATTTCCTCATCGCCGGCCGCGCCGTCGTCGTCGCCGGTTATGGTTGGTGCAGCCGCGGCATTGCCATGCGCGCCAAGGGGTTGGGGGCGAATGTCATCGTCACCGAGATTGATCCTCTGAAAGCGTTGGAAGCGGCGATGGATGGGTTCCGCGTGCTGCCGATGGCGAAAGCGGCCGTCGAAGGGGATATTTTTGTGACGGCTACCGGCGACATTAACGTCATTGACGAACACCACATGGCGGCGATGAAGGATGGGGCGCTGCTGGCGAATTCCGGTCATTTTGACGTGGAAATTAACAAAAAGGCGCTGCGTGATATGTCGGTAGCGGATGCGAAGCGGGTACGGCCGTTTGTCGAACAGTTCACCCTGAAAGACGGCCGTAAGCTCAACCTGTTGGGCGAAGGGCGGCTCATTAACCTGGCTGCAGCCGAAGGACACCCGGCGGCCGTGATGGACATGAGCTTTGCCGGGCAGGCGCTCGCTGCTAAATACATCCTGGACAACAAAGGGAAGCTGGAAAACAAGGTCTACACCGTACCCGAAGAGGTAGACCAGGAAATTGCGCGGATCAAACTGGCGGCTATGGGCATCACCATTGATACCCTTACCCCAGAACAGGTGAAATACCTGAACTCCTGGGAAGAAGGAACGTGATTTTTACCTGGCGCTGGCGGCAAGTCGCCGCCGGCGCCATTTTGCCGATGAACAAGCCGCTTGACGAACTGTTGCATAATCGCGTTGGCAAAGTCAAAGCCGCACGCATCTATTCAAATATTGCCAGCCCGCCGGTGATGTTTGCTCTGTTGGGATTGGCGCTTGCCTTGAAGGAACGGCCGTTTGGGGAGGGGTTAGCCTGGGCAATCGGTTACGGCTTCCTGGTCTCCCTACTGCCCATCCTCTTTGTTCTCTTTTTGCTGAAAACCGGCCGCATTGCCGAACTGCACATGAGCAACACCGATGAACGCCACCTACCTTACGTGGTCGCCATTCTTTGTGTGGTCATTGCGCTCATCTTACTCACAGTGTTGGATGGCCCCACATTATTGCGCTGCCTGACTATTTTTAATCTGGTGGAACTGGTTTTGTTAGGCGTTGTGAACATCTTTTGGCTGATCAGCATTCACGCCACCGGCATCATGGCGACGATGGTCATCGTTGGGTTGGTATTCGGCTGGCTTCATAGTTTATGGGTGCTGCCGTTTGTTATCTCTGTGAGTTGGGTACGGCTCTATTTGCAGCGGCATACGCCAAGGCAGGTGATGGTCGGTTTGGCGGTGGGGGCGATTAGCGCCTGGAGCCTGACGTTAATCGGCTGTTTTTAGGCGTCCGCGCAGTTTTGTAATAACAGCAAGTTTCCGCTTATGACAAAATCTGACAAACCGCAAAGCGACTATGATTCTCCCTGGAAAGATGTCCTTGAACAGTTCTTTCCGCAGTTCATGATCTTTTTCTTCCCCCAGATTCATGCAGCCATAGATTGGTCAAAAGGGTACGTTTTCCTGGATAAAGAGTTCCAAAAAGTTACCCGCGACGCGCAAACCGGTAAACGTTACGTAGACAAACTGGTACAAGTGTACCTATTGAACGGCCAGGAAACCTGGATATTGATTCATCTGGAAGTGCAAGGTGCGCCTGAAGGCGGTTTTGCTGAGCGCATGTTTATCTACCATTACCGTATCTATGACCATTACCGGCGGCAAGTGGTCAGCCTGGCAATTCTCACCGACAACCAGGCGAGTTGGCGACCTGACCATTTTGGTTACGACTTATTTGGCTGCCGTTTGTCGCTAGACTTTCCGACCGTGAAACTGCTAGACTATCAACAGAGGTTAGATGAGTTGGCAGTGAATGCGAACCCATTTGCCGTGGTGGTCATGGCGCATTTGCAGACCCAGGCCACCCACCGCCACCCGGCGCAGCGGTACGAAGCCAAGTTAACCCTGATCAAGTTTCTGTACCAACGGGGCTATCAACGGCAGGTGATTGCGGAATTGTTGCGGTTTATAGATTGGGTAATGACCCTGCCTACCAGTTTGGAGTCGCAATTGAGGGCAGATGTGGCCCAATTTGAAGCAGAGGTAAATATGCAATACATAACCAGTTTTGAACGGTTGGCAAGGGAAGAAGGAATGCAGCAGGGAATGCAGCAGGGTTTGCAGCAAGGGGTGCAGCAAGGGGTACAGCAGGGTTTGCAGCAAGGGGTACAACAGGGTTTGCAGCAAGGGGTACAACAGGGTTTGCGGGAAAGTATTCTCACGGCCGTCCAAATCCGCTTTGGCGACGTTCCCCAGGATATTGTTGATGGCGTGGGCCAGGTAGAGGATCTGGAAGCGCTGCGCCAGTTGCAGCGTCAGGCCATGCTCTTAGAATCTTTGCCCTTATTTAAGCAATTTTTAGCTGAACGATTGCCGCCTGCCGCGCCAGCCCCGAACTAATGAATTGTCTCTGATCTGTGTTCCGATGTTAGAAGTTCAATTCTTTGGAGAAGTTGAACTTTTCGCATTTTATGTAGGGAAGTATGTTTGAACAAGACCGCATGTTAATGCGTTTGCAACAACGTGTGTTAAATGAAGCAGATATTGCCGCCTGTTTTATGAGCGGTTCTTATGGGCGGCGTGAGGCGGATGAGTACTCTGACCTGGATGTGGCGTTGGTCTTTCGTGCAACAGCCGCGCGCGAGTTGGCGTGGCAGAACCGGCGCGCGTTCGTGCAGTCGGTGCTGCCTTATGTGCCGTTGCAGTCGTTTGATGCGGGGCATATACGGCCGTATTTCCATATTGCCCTCTATAGCAGCGGTACCAAAGTGGATTTTCGCTACGAAACACAGGATGAATTGCGACCCAACCCCTGGGATCGTGACCTGCGCCTGTTGAAGGATACAGAAAATTGGGGCGCGCAGTATCAGGCCGCGTGTGCGCAAACGCTGCTGCCGCGCCCCCTCATGGACAAAACGGAATTGGCGGCGCTGGATGAACGCTTCTGGGTGATGTTTTGGGATGTGCTGCGCCTGCTGCTGCGCGGCGATCAACAAAAGCCGTTTACCATTTACCTGGAACTGCTGCACTTCACCTTACCGGCGCTGCTGCGGGTGCTGCCCGCCGGCGATCCGACGCGCCAGGGCTTATCGGTTGCTAGTTACACCGGCAATACACCGGCAACGGCGCAGCATATGAAACGGCTGTTGACGGCCTACCTGGCGGCCCGCACGGCCGTTATTCGCCTTTTTAGCCTTGATTTCACCCCTAACCGGCCGTTTGAGGAGCAGATTCAGCGGTTGGTTGAACGACATGTTCCCACAAATTAGTAATATCACCTTTGCCGAAAACGAAGAACGACTCAAAATTGTGCTGCCCTTGCTTCGCAATTGGCCGTTGTTCATCCTGTTTACAAGCAGCATGCTGATCTGGATCGGGATGATCGTAGTCATTTTGTTGTTTTTGGTGCGTGACGTGCTGCCGCAGCGCGAGCGGTACACGTTTGTCCTCACCGTGATGATGCTGACCTGGCTGGTGTTGTGGTATTATTTGGGGCGGGTGGTGTGGAACCGTTGGCAATATTACACGGCCGACCGCGAAATTTTGTTCATCAACAAAGAGATGCTCATTGTGCGTCGTCCCATTTCCATTTTGGGTATTACTGACGCCTATGACATGCAGTACATCAACCCGTTTTACTACAATCACGAGCATCACTGCCTGGCCTTTGATTATGGCTCCAAACGCATTTACTTTGGCGAGCAGTTACTTGAAGAGGATGCCCACCGTTTGCTGAGATACCTGAATCATCGCTTTTTCCCTGATTATGAGGATGAGGATGAGGATTAACGATTGACGATTTAGTGGCGACATGCCCATAGAAGTAGCAATATCCCCTCAATCTTCCCAACAACTGGCGCGGCGGCTGACAGCTTATATCCCGGTGACGTTGGCGCGCCAGATTTTAACCGTTGGTTTGCCTGAACCGGGACAGCCTCGCTCCTTAGATGCAGCCACGCTTTTTTCAGACATCTCCGGCTTCACGGCCATGTCTGAGGAGTTGGCGTCGGATGGACCGCGCGGGGCGGAGGAGGTGAATCGCGTGCTGCTGCTCACCTTCACGGCGATGATTGACATCATTCACGAGATGGGCGGGTCGGTGAGCCATTTTTATGGGGATGCGATGTCCGTCTATTTCCCGGATGAAGATGGCCAGGCCGCATTACGCGCGCTCTCTTGTGCGCAGCAGATGCAGCAGTTGATGTTGGTCAGTTTTGCGCGGGTGGTGACCAATCGCCCCCCCGGTAAAAACCCCTTCTTCCATTTGACCATGAAGGTTGGCGTGGGCTACGGCCGTTGCCAGGAACTCGTTGTGGGCAGCCCCGACAGCAGCCTGGAATTTGTGCTTACCGGGACGGCCGTGGACGAAGCCGCCGCCGCTGAAAAACAAGCAGCCTCTGGGCAGGTCATCGCCAGTCGCGCCGTCATGGCGCAGGCAGGTTTAGACGCCACGGCCGCTTTCACGCCGCTGCTCACGTCGCTGCCCGTCCCGTCAGCGCGCATTGTGTTAGACTGGGACGCCTATGATCAGGAAGCATATGCTCGTCTAACTACTTATGCCGCCCCTTTTATTCCCCCGGCACTGCACCAACGCCTCATCAATCCCAATCTGGAAATTCTGGCCGAGCACCGCCCCGTGACCAGCATGTTTGTCCAATTTGCCTTTGTTGGCGACGATGACCCGTCGTCAGCGATTGAAACGGCCGCCATGGGACAGCGTTTGCAAGCGTATTACCAATGGGCGAGCGGGGTAGTGGCGCGTTTTGGCAGCGAAAACGGCCGTGTCAACCGCGTCCTCACCGGCGACAAGGGCAATCAACTGCACATCATGTTTGGCGCGCCCGTAGCCCCCGACGCGCCCGATCAGGCGGTGCGCTGCGCCCTGGCCTTGCAGCGGGAATGCCCCGGCTACATTGCCGCGCAGCACATTGGCCTGGCGGTGGGCAAAGTTTTTGCCGGGCCAGTAGGGGCCGACGCGCGGCGTGAGTACACAGTGGTCGGCGATTTTGTCAACCTGTCGGCGCGGTTGATGCAGATTTGTGACAATGGGCAGGTGTTGACCGACGCCGTGACAGCCGAACGGTGCGCCCGTTTGCTAGAATTCGCGGCGCTGCCCCCCATTCACGTTAAAGGGAAGCAGTTCACCATTCACCCTTATCGCGCGCTGCATGACCAGACGACGACAACACAGTTGCAGGCGTATTTTGGGCAGTGGGAACGGCCGTTTATTGGGCGCGAAGAGGAGCTAGACCGATTGTTAGGCAGCATGGACATTGCTCGTTATGGCGTGGGCAGCGCCGTTGCCATTGCCGGGGATGCAGGAGTGGGCAAAACGCGCCTCCTCGCCGAAGGGGTAGAATATTGGCTCGATTGCGGCGGGCTGGGACTGGTAGGCATTTGCCATCCGCACACGGCCGACACGCCCTACGCGCCCTGGCATAACATCTGGCGCGACTTTTTTGGCCTCAAGGCGACGATGAACTCAACGGCGCAGGCGGCCATTGTGGCGCAAATGACCACAACCCTGTGCCCTGACGTTGGCGATGACGTTGGCCTGTGGGCAGAAGTGTTGGGGTTGCCGCTGCCCCAGGCGGCGGCTGTCGCCGGATTGACGGCCGAAGCGCGGCAGGCGCGCTTCTTTACGCTGGTGCAACGCTGCTTCCAGGCGCGCGCCGCGTCTCAGCCCCTGTTGTTGATCCTGGAAAACATTCATTGGGCCGATCAGGTGAGCCTGGCGCTGGTGGATTACCTGGCGGGGCAGTTTGGACAAACGGCCGTGTCTATCGCCCTGACATTGCGCCCTGATAACTTTGATATGGCCCTGGCGGTATTGCATCAGCCGATGTGTACGGCCGTTACCCTGACCGACCTCTCCCCAGAAGCGGCGCGCGATTTGCTGCAAGCGTTGGTTGGCGCGCGTGAACTGCCGGCGGCGCTGGAGCAGCAGCTTGGGCTGCGTGACCGCGACGGCCGCGACAGCCCGGTCAACCCGCTTTTCCTGGAGGAGGCGCTGAATGTGATGGTGGATGTGGGGGCGCTGCGGCACAACGGCCGTTTGCACATCAATGAAGCCCTCCTGTCGCAGATGCAAATTCCGGATACCATTCATGGGCTGCTACTGGCGCGTTTGGACCGCCTGCCCCCGGCCAGCCGTGACTTGTTGCAAGTGGCGGCGGTGATTGGGCGGCAGTTTGGCCGCGAACCCCTGCACCGCATAACGCCACATATCTCCAGAACGGCCGTGAGTGACCTGCTAGACACCCTCTCCACCGAAGAGATGACGCGCCTGGTGACGGCCGATCCCGAATGGGTTTATCTGTTCCAACACGCCATGACGCATGAAGTGGCGTATGAAAGCCTGCCCTATGCGCGGCGGCAGGCGCTCCATGACGGGCTGGCGAACTGGTTGGAGGAAGCCTACGCCGGTAATTTGAAACCCATGCACCCCATTCTGGCTTACCATTTCAGCCGCGCCGATGCGCATGAGAAGGCGCTGCACTATGCGCTGGCCGCCGGCCATGATGCCCGCGCCATCTTCGCCAATGCCGACGCGGTGGAGTTGTACACGCTGGCGGAAAAGCATTTGCAGACGTTGGGGGTGGAGGCGTGGTGGGAGACGGCCGTTGAGCTTTACCTGGCGCGCAGCGAAGCCCTCCGGTTTCTCGGCGATTTTAACGCGGCGACCGGGTACGTTGAACAGGCTATCCGCCTGGCGCAGGCGCACGACGACATCCCGAAAATGGCGCAGGCGCACAACCTGTTGGCGGAGCTAAAGTATCGGCAGGGACGTTTTCATGAGGCGCGCACGGCCGTGCAGCAAGTGATTGACCAATGGCATACGGCCGTTACCCAGGATGAACTGGCGTTGGCGCATTTGTGGTGTGGGTTGGCGGCCGGCGTCATGCTTGATTACGAACCGGCGCTCACGCATTTGCGTCAGGCCGAAGAAATATGCCTGGTGACGCGCAACAATGAACGCCTGGCGCGCGTGTTAGAAGGCATTGCTTTTGTCTATTTTACGCAGCAAAACCTGGAGCAGGCATTGATGGCCATGCAAAAAAGCGTAGATCTGTCGCGCAATTTTAGCATTCCAGCCAGCATTGCTTCTGCGCTCAATAATATCGCCCTGATTCAATCACAATTAGGCCGACACGAAGATGCTCTGGTTACGTTTAACGAAGCGATTGACTTAATCCAAGACAAAAGCCGCAGTTTTTTGGCACGGCTGGTTGGCAATAAAGCTGAAATTCTTACCTACCTTGGTCATTTTGAAGAAGCACTAACTTACTTTGATGAGGCAATAAACCTTTTTATTCGCACGGATGATGACCCAGGGTTGCTAGAAGTTTATCTCGTAAAGGGCTACGATTATCATTGTATGCGTGGCGAGTGGCAGGAGGCGCAGCATTGTTTTGAAAAAGCGGAACAATTGTTTTTACTGCGACCGGAAAGCTACCCGGAGAAACAAGCTAGACTGCTTATTGGAAAAAGCCAGATTAGCCTGGCTGAATCTGATTTGGCAACAGCAATGGGTTTTTTAAAGCAGGCAAGGGACCTGATAGAGGAAAAGGATTTTTCTTGGTGGCTTTCTATTGCGTTGTATTGGATGGGAATTGTGCAGGCTAAATCAGGCCACGAAGAAGAGGCGGTTGCTTTGTTTCATCTGGCGCTTACAGCAATGGAACAAGGAGGCTCGCCAGATTATAGACCACCGATTTTATTAGCTTTGGCGCGTCTGGAAGGTGATGTGCATAAAAAATGTGTTTACCTGGAACAATGTGTTGCCGCGACGTATGAAAGGGCAAGTTACATATACCGGCTTCAATGTTTGCAAGAAGCGGGGCAGATGTTGCTGTTGTACGATTCTGAGAGAATGCGCACGCTTGGACTAGAAAGCCTCGAAGTAGTTCACTTAATGCAGGGTGACAAAAAGAAAGCCCAGATCGAGTAACCTGGGCTTTCTTTTTGCAAAATTTGTTTAACCTACACCGGGAATCCAGCTTCCCTTTGTTGTCCTATCTCCTAATCCGCCGGCAAATTCGCCGAAGTTGTCCTCATTCAGACTTCCAAGTAGAGAACGATCCTCGGGGGTGAGAGTGTAGCCTTTGAGGGCCTCGGTGGGGTTGGTGAAGAGGAGCTTGCGGAAGGATTCGTCCTTCACGGCGCGTTCAATGATTTCTTTAACAATATCTGACATGTTTATTCTCCCTGATGATCTAAATGTACTTTTGGCGACCAGACCTGACGGTCTTCTAAAAACTTGTCAGGTCTTTTTCCTGTTTGCAGTATGGCGAAAGAGCGCGGATTTGTCAATTAACCGCTTTACAAAAGAAATGAGCGCCGCAGCGCCCACTTCATTAAAAGATTATACTTGCGTTGACGGGATGGGCAACAGATATTTTGCCGCAATTCTAATATTGTCAGGCGGGGGTGGAAGCAACGGCCGTTTCCGCCCGGTAAATCGCCGCTGCCGCCAACTGCCCCACAATGCCCAGCAGCGTTAACTCCAGGTCAATGAACTGTTCCCCATTCACCTTGTTTAACGCCTGGATCACGCCCAACACCCGATCCCCATAGATCAACGGCACACACAACAGCGAGCGTGTATGAAAGTGATATTCCTGATCAACATCTGGCGCAAAGCGCGCGTCCAGGCTCACATCACGCACGCGCGCCGGCTCGCCATGGGCAGCGACCCACCCGGCAATGCCATGACCCACCGGCAGACGATGCCCAACCAGGGTTTCCCGGATTTCTCCATGAACCACGACAAAAACCAGCTCTTTCGTTTCCGGATCTACCAACAGGAGAGAGCCATCACCGGCGCCAATGCTTTCCAGGGCGGATTGGAGGATGCGATCAAGCAGATTGAGAACATCGGTGCGTTCGGTGATGGTGAGGGATAGTTCTTGCAGCGAGAGCAAAATGTGCAAAATATTGCGCAGCCCTTCAACTTCTTCGTGCAGCGTCTTGTTTTCGGCCTGTAATTCCACATTACGCGCCTGCACAAAGCGTAAGGGGTCGCGTAGTTCACCGGTACTCATGGCAGCCTCCTAAAAGGATGAAAGTGTTACTCCATGTTTTGCAAAGTAACGGGGTCTTGCTGTGGTTTGCAGACACCGCAATAAACAGCGCCGGCGACGACGATGGCTTTGTAAACCCCCTTGCTGGTGCGGTAGGTGTGAATAATGTACGGCATCTCCTGTGCGTGGGTTTTGCACACTGCCCGCCCGCAAAAACGGCAGCTGGCGTGCGCCGGACGTTCACAATGCCAACATTCCATATCAACTCCTCGTATAAAGTAACCCAGGTTAGCAACCTGGGCTACATCTATTCTATGAAATCCAGGTCCTTGTTGGCAAACAGGTCGGCCGCCAGCATGAACAAAATGGTGGCGTAGAGGAGCATAACGGCCGGGGCTAATGCCTGGTTCGTGTCGAAATAACCGTTGATAATGGCTTCGGTAATGGCGCGAAACGGCCAAAACACAAAGCCCAACACGCTGCCGACAACGGTGACGCCATCCCCATACAGCCAGCTTACCAGCCGATTAATGGAGGCGGCCATGTCGAGCCAGCCCCGATTGATAAGCGTAACGCTAAATGTGTTTAAGCGGCGCGCCAGCCAGGGTACAAAGGAGCTACTGCTGCTTTGCCCAACCAGGAAGAGGGCGAGCGTCCCGTAAATGTAAACGCGGGACCAGCCCCGCGCCACAAAGTCGGAGGCGTGCATGGCCAGTACGGCCGCCAGGACGTTGGTCGCCAGCCAAATGGGCGGGATTTCCAGGGCGCGCCCGGAGAGGAGATTGGGGCCGCCGATAAGGGCCAGGGCGGCAACGAGCAGCTGCAGCATGAGGGTGACGAGGAAGCTGGTGAGGAGAACGGCCGTTAAAAATTCCACGCGACTGGGCAACCGTACCAACAGCGGGTAATTGGCCGCTTCATTGGCGCGCGACGCGGCCGTCAGCGTCACGACAAAGGCCATGACCGCGCCAAAGGCCCCGATAATCAAAAAGTAATTTTCAATGTCGGGCGTCCCTTGTTCGGCGGGGAACAGAAAGCGCCAATAAACCAGGGCCAGAATGACGTACAAAATACCCGTCAGCGAAAAAAGTGTGCGTTGGATCAAGAAGCGGGTTAATACCCAAATTCGTTGTGTCATTGCACTGCCTTCGCGTAGATTTCAGCCAGCGTGATGCGCTTCTGCTCAACGTGCAAAATGTCGTATCCGCTGTGCAACAAGATGGTCATCGCCGCGCGGCGCAGCGCCATCGCTTCGTTTTTCAAGATTAACCGCTGCCCATCTACCTGTACGTCTGGGTGCAGCGCGTGCAGAATGGCGCGCATGGGCATCAGGTCCTTATCGGCGCGAATGGAGACGTGGGGACGCACGGCTAAGGCTTCGGCCATGCTGTTGCGATAATGGATTTGTCCCCGGTTGAGGATAACCAGTTCGGTGCAGACCTGGGTGATTTCGTGCAGATGATGTGAACTAATCACCAGAGTTTTGCCGGCGGCGTGCAACGATTGGACGGCTTGCAAAATGTCGGTTTGCCCCTCCGGGTCCAAACCATTGGAGGGTTCGTCGAGCAGCAGCAAGGGTGGGTCACCGATGAGAACCTGAGCCAACCCCAATCGCTGCCGCATCCCTTTGGAACAATCTTTGATTTTTTTATTGGCGGTTGGCAGCAGGCCAACCTGTTCCAGGCTGCGCCCGACGGCTTGTTTGACTTGCCGGCCGGAAAGGTTACTGAGGCCGGCGATAATTTCCAGATATTGACTGACGCGCAGTTGGTTGGGAAACAGCAGACGTTCCGGCTTGTAACCGATGACGGGCCAGGCGCTGTTTAACGGCCGTACCACCCCACCATCTGGCAGCAAAAACCCGGCCACAATTTTCATCATCGTTGTTTTGCCGGCCCCATTTGGCCCCAACAAACCCAACACTTCCCCTTGTGGGATGGTCAGCGACACGTTGTCCAGCGCGACTAATGAATAGAAGCGTTTTGTAATATTGCTAATCTCAATCACAAATCAACCTTTTTCGCCTGATAATTACGATTCGATTAGTTTACCACAGGGCAAATAGGTGGCAATGTTCACCTGCTGCTGCGGGAAACGTGACCAGAGAGACCCCACATTTCACGCCTGACCCCACACAATCCAGAAGAGCCAGTTGTTTGTTGTGACAAACGTACTACCCCTAAACAGCAAATTAGGACATAAATGCCAGTGGGCGTGGGGTTGGAATCCCTTACAATGATTGGTATAACTGGTTGAGAACGGTGAATCTATGTAACTATACAGCCTCTCTGGGCTTTTTTCTACCAGAGAAAAGCCTGGTTTCTGACCTGTATAGATACAAATCTATAACGAATGGTGTTTTCATGAATCAATCTATTGTAATAGCAGATGACGACCCAATGACGCGCCGCGTGCTGCGTTGTATCCTGGAGCAGCACGGTTTTCATGTCGCCGAAGCGTGTGACGGGGAAGAAACGTTGGCCATGGTGCGTGATTATCAGCCCGATTTGCTGGTACTAGACGTTTGTATGCCGAAACTGGATGGTTTCCAGGTATGCCATCGTCTACGGGAAGTCACGGCCTGCCCACCACGTATTATGATGTTGAGCGCGCGGTCACGGCTTGAGGATATCCGCCGTGGCCTGGTGAATGGCGCGGATTTGTATATGACCAAACCCGTGTATGCCGAGGAAATTGTGCGCGAAGTCAAGACGATTTTTGGGCACGCGACGCTTTAGACGTCTCCTGCTTGCCCGGCCAATATCTGGGTAACGGCCGTTACCTCCGCTTCTGTCAACATCCAATCTCCTGCCTTTGCGTTTGCTTGCAAATGAGACAACTTTGTGAGGCCAGAAATGACCGTACACACGGCCGGCTGCGCCAACAACCAGGCGTGCGCCAACTCGCCCATGGTGTGCCCCCGCTCTTCAGCCCAGGCAGTTAATCTTTCCACCAGCGTATAATTGGCGTCGGTCATGTACCCTTGCACGTAGGCGCTGTCCTCGCCGCGCGACCCGGCCGGAGCGCCCGTATTGCGCCGGTACTTGCCGGTGAGAAATCCGCCGGCCAGCGGAAAGTATGGGATAAAACCGACGCGATGCTCCTGGCAGTAGGGAATCACTTCCTTTTCCACCTCGCGTTCCAACATATGGTAGTGCGACTGCACCGTCACGAAGGGCGGCCAACCATAAAATTCGGCGAGCAGGTTGGCCTTTGCAAGCTGCCAGGCGGCGTAGGCCGAAGCGCCCACATAGCGCACTTTACCACTGCGTACCAGGTCATCCAATGTGCGCAGCGTTTCGGCAATGGGCGTGGTGGGGTCCCAGCGGTGCATCTGGTACAGGTCAATGTGGTCTGTTTGCAGGCGGCGCAGGCTGGCTTCAATGCCATTCATGATGTGGTAGCGCGATGTGCCGGTATCGTTTGGCCCGTCGCCCATGCGGAAATAAACCTTGGTGGCGACGACAAATTTATCCCACTTCCCTTTGAGCGCGTGTCCAAGCGTTTCTTCTGATTTACCACCCTGGTAGGCGTCGGCTGTATCAATGAAATTGATGCCTAAATCAAGGGCCGCGTCAATCGCGTCATTAACGCCGCCCTGGTCAACCGGACCGCCAAAGCGATTCGTACCGATGCCAATCACAGAAACGCGCGCGCCACTATTGCCTAGCTGCCGATATTCCATGCTTTCTTTCTCCTTGTTTAGGAACGAGAATTAAACAACTTGCTCATTTTGTTTGACAGAATGAACCTTTTGCCCCGATGACGA
>JACSRF010000282.1 GCA_014879875.1 Anaerolinea sp. | reverse complement strand
GGCGCTGCGCTGCCGCGCCGACGCCGGGGAAATCGGCGCCCAGGTCGAGGTCGTCGGCCAGGATTTGAAAATGCAAGTGGGGGGGCCAACCGCCATTGACGGCTGCTATGCCCAGGGTCGCAAAGGGTTGCCCGGCGGCTATGGCCTGCCCGACCTGTACCCCAGCTAGCGATTGGCGGCTGAGGTGGCCGTAGAGGGTGAAAAAGGGACGGCCGTCGTCTGTTTGGTGGCGCAGGACGATGACGGGGCCGTAATCTTGCGGGTCGGCATTGTCGGCGCAGGCGTGGACGTGGCCGGGCAGGGGGGCGTGAACGGCCGTGCCTGCCGGCGCGAAGAGGTCTAGTCCCAGGTGGATGGTGCGGCGGGGAGCCATGACCCCACCCCCCAGGGCAAAGGTAGGGGCGGTGTAAATGAGCCGCGCTTCGTCATATTGGCCGACGCCGACGGCTGCGCCGGTGGCGGCCAGTGCGGCGTCAAGGCGCTGCCCCAAGAGCGTGGCGCTGTTTTGCTGTGGGTCGCCGTGAATGAGTGGGCTGCTGACGCTGAGGTCGAGCACGTGGGCGGTGGACAGCGGCAGGGGCAGCACGGGGGCAAAACCCATTGAATTTTCGCGTAGCCAGTTGGTGATAATCAATGCAGTCGGCACAGGGGGGAACTGGCAGGCGTGGCGGTAAACGGCCGTTGCCAGACGCGGCGGCGTGGCGAGCAAGCGGGGCAAGGTGTGGCGAATGGGCTGCTGGCTGATGGTCAGGTAGGGATCGTCGGGGCGCTGCTGCTGCTGCTGTGCGGCCATGCACGCGCTGAGCGCCAGGCGCAGGCAGATGAGGTCGTGCAGTACATCCAGTTCTTGTTCGGGCAGCGGGTAGGCGGCGTGGTAGCCCTGCACAATGGCGGCGGCGGCGGCCAGCGGGTCGGGCTTGTCGAGCACGGCGTAGGCGCAGGCGACGGCTAATTCGGCGATGGTGACGCTGTGGACCATATCGCCAAAATCTACAATGCCGCTCACCTGCTGCGGGCGCTCGGCGTGGGCCGGGTTGACGGTGACGAGCACGTTGTAATCGTTGGCGTCGTTGTGGATGGCGCTGCGGCGTAGGGCGGCCAGGTGAGGTTGGGTGCGTTGGGCAAAGTCGGCGGCGAATTGGGCGATGAGGTCATGCAGCGCCGGGTCGGTGACTTGTGGCAGGTACGCGCTGATGGTTTGTAGTCCGTTGGCTAAATCCCAGGGGAAAGGGCGATGGAGGGCGGGATGGTCGAAATTGGCGAGGGCGTGGTCCAGGTCGCCGAGGGCGCGCCCCAGGTCGGCGAGCAGGGCGGGGGAGTGCCAGGGAATGCGCCCCAGGGGGACGCCGGGCAGGTGAGTGATCAGCCAGATGTGGTGCGCGGTCCCGTCGGCGGCGTGAACGGCCGTGTAGGGCTGTCCGTCGCTTATGGGGATGATGTGCGGGGCACGGCCGTTGGCCTGGGCGACGGCCGTCATGGCTAACTGCTGCGCGGCCAACATGGCCGGGTCTTCGAGGGCGTTGGCGATTTTGAGGACAAATTGACGGCCGTCGGCGGTGGTGAGGCGGAAGTTTTGGTCGCGTTCACTGGGGAGGGGGACGGCCGTTGCGGGCAGATTATACAGCGTGTGTGCAAACTGCACGGCGTCATCGGGTGTAAATTGGGGAGCATGAGTCAGGATGGACATAATGCACAACTTTAGCCGAAGCGAGTCATTTTGCCACGCTTTTCCGTGGACTGAGTGATTTCTGAACTCCGATCAGACTATTTGCCCCACCTTTTCCCTGACCAGGCAGTTGGTGACGCTGCGCATGATTATTGTGCCCAATTCGGCTAATTCTAGTAAACTGTGTGCTGCAATTTGATCGCAAGGTGGAGTACGAGTATGCAACGGCTAAAACTAGGTGAGGTTGGGCGACTACAATGGGAAGCATCTCCGTCAGCATGGATTGGTTGGACGTTGTTGTGGGGTTTGCTGAGTTGGTGCGGGGTGAAGTTGTTCAAGTTTCAGGGGCGTGATGCTATCTTGGGCGGCTTTTTAGGCAGTGTCTTGCATTTTCTGGCGACTATCTGGCATCATTGGGGACACAGCCGCGCGGCTGCTATTACCGGATTCCCCATGCAGGGTCTTCGTTTTTGGGGCGTGTTGGCGACCTCTGTTTACCCGGATGATGAACCACCGTTGGCGGCCGCGATTCACATTCAGCGCGCGGTCGGTGGACCGCTGGTCAGCGCGGCCCTGGCGGCGTTGGCCGGTTTGCTTGCCCTGCTGACACGCCCGCTAAGCCGTTTTTGGCATTTGTTGGCTTCCTTTTTCTTTTGGGATAATTTGCTGGTATTTACGCTGGGTGCGTTGACGCCGTTGGGATTCACGGATGGGCATACCATTTTGCGTTGGCTGCCACAGCTTACGCGGCCTAATCTGGTGATTACACCTTTGAAACAGGTGAGGGATTAAATGATTGATGGTGATGTTTTACTGGAATTTGCCCTGGATGCTGCGTGGCAGGCGGGGCGGTTGACGTTGGCGCATTTTCAGACGGGGGTAACGGCCGAACGCAAAGCGGATAATACGCCTGTCACCATTGCCGATAAACAGGCGGAACAGAAGCTGCGCGAGTTGATTACCCGGTTTTGGCCGGATCATGGGATTATCGGGGAAGAATACGGCCGTTCCCCAGCCCAAAACTCCCCCTACACCTGGATTCTGGACCCGATTGATGGCACGAAATCGTTTGTGAGCGGCGTGCCGCTTTATGCCACGCTGTTGGCCCTGACTTGTGACGACGAGCCTGTGCTGGGCGTGGCCCATTTTCCGGCGTTAAGCGAGACGGTGTATGCGTTAAAAGGGGGGGGGTGTTATTGGAACGGCCGTCGCGCCCACGTGTCACAGGTAAACGACCTCAAAGACGCCGTTTTACTTGCCAGCGACGTGAACTTCACCCAGCACGCGGCTAAATATGCAGCCTGGGAACGGCTGGTAGCGGCGACCTACGTCCAGCGCACCTGGGGGGACGCTTATGGTTATGCGCTGGTGGCTACCGGGCGCGCCGAGATCATGATAGACCCGGCGATGGCGCTCTGGGACTGTGGCCCGCTGCAACTGATTCTGGAAGAAGCGGGTGGCACGTTTACTGATTGGCAGGGCCAGGCGACCATTTACGCCGGCGAAAGCGTGGCGACCAATGGCCGCTTATATGAACAAGTGATGCGTGTGATTCACCAATCATGACGTAGGTTTGCAGCCCGAACATCCTTGTTCGAGCATCGAGCAAGGATGCTCGATTTACAGAGGGTTTGTAGCCCGAACATCCTTGTTCGGGCATCGAGCAAGGATGCTCGATTTACAGAGGG
>JACSRF010000219.1 GCA_014879875.1 Anaerolinea sp. | reverse complement strand
TTAGCGGTTTTGCATGTATACACACTTGTATGGCTATGAAAACTGCTAAGTTGTTTGCGGACAGTTACTAAATTGTGGATGAACTTGATTCGCTTTGGTTTTCGCCTATTGTACAACGAATTGGCCTGGACGTATGACGTGGTGAGTTGGGCGGTGTCGTTGGGGGCGTGGCGGGATTGGCAGCGGGCGGCGCTGCCCCACGTGCGCGGGCGCGTGTTGGAGCTGGGGCATGGGCCGGGGCATATGCTGGTGGCGCTGCAACTGGCGGGTCATGCGGTGGTGGGGTTGGATGCGTCGCCGTTTATGGGGCGGTTGGCGCGGCGGCGCGCGCCGTCCGCGCCGCTGCTGCGGGGGATGGCGCAGCAGTTGCCGTTTGCGAACGGCCGTTTTGATACCGTTTTGGCGACGTTTCCGACGCCGTATGTGGTGGAGGCGGTGACGCTGCGGGAGGTGTGGCGGGTGTTGGGGGCAGACGGCCGTTTGGTCATCGTCCCGGTCGCATATCTGGACGGCCGTGACCCGGTGACGCGCCTATTGGAGTGGCTTTATCGGGTGACAGGGCAGCGAGGGGAGGAGAGGATGAGGGGGGAAACGGCCGTCGCTTTCTACCAACCGTTTATAGACCGGTTAACGGCGGCTGGTTTCTATATTGTGGTACATACCGTCCGCCTGTCTCATAGTCACGCCGTTGTGCTCGTGTGTACAAAAACTGAAAATTAATGCGGCCTGGCGTGAAAGCGTGCTACAATTCGATGTTTATCTAATATGAGGAGAAGGATCATGAGTGAGACGCCCAACCGCCACCCCATGCTGCGCTTGTTTAGTTACGCGCGGCCGCACCGCCGGCAGATCTGGCTGGCGACGCTTTTTTCCATTTTGAATAAGGTGTTTGACCTGGCGCCGCCGGTGTTGATCGGCACGGCCGTTGACGTCGTCGTCCAGCAGGAAGATTCCTTTATTGCCGGGCTGGGTTTCCCCGACGTGAACACGCAGTTGTGGCTGCTGGCGGTGGTGACGGTCATCATTTGGGCGCTGGAATCCTTGTTTCAATACCTGTACGAGGTGTACTGGCGTAATCTGGCGCAGGTGTTGCAGCATGATCTGCGCC
Source organism: Anaerolinea sp. (assembly GCA_014879875.1). Classification (GTDB taxonomy): domain Bacteria; phylum Chloroflexota; class Anaerolineae; order Promineifilales; family Promineifilaceae; genus JACSRF01. The sequence goes on along the minus strand of JACSRF010000219.1, from coordinate 16,099 downwards.
TGGATAGTTACGATCACGTGCAAAAGCTGGAATTGGCCTACTTTGAAGATCGCAGTACCGGCGGTTTGATGGCCGTGCTCAATGACGACATTAATCAGTTGGAGCGTTTCCTGGACATCGGGGCCAATGAGGTGATCCAGGTGATTACGACGGTGCTGGTCATTGGCGCTATTTTTATTGGCCTGGCGCCCACAGTAGCCTGGATGGCGCTGCTGCCGATGCCGTTTGTGTTTTGGGGATCGCTGCGTTTTCAGAAGCAGTTGGCGCCGCGCTATACGGCCGTGCGCGAGCAGGTCAGCGTGCTCAATGGGCAGCTTTCGAATAATTTGAGCGGCATTGCCACCATTAAAAGTTTTACGGCCGAAGCGCACGAAACAGAGCGGGTGCGCATCGCCAGCCAGGAGTACCAGGCGCGTAATCGCGCCGCGATCCGCCTTAGTTCGGCGTTTGTCCCCCTGATTCGCATGGTCATTGTGATCGGGTTTACGACGATTTTGGTCTTTGGCGGGCAGTTGGCGTTCCAAGGGGCGCTGAACGTGGGCGCTTACAGCGTGTTGGTCTTCATGACGCAGCGCTTGTTGTGGCCGTTGACGCGCCTGGGCAGCACGCTGGATATGTACCAGCGGGCGATGGCTTCGACGACGCGGGCGATGAATTTGCTGGACACGCAGCCGCAAATTGTGGATGGGGCACGGCAGCTGCCAGGGACGGTGGCGCGCGGCGTGGTCAGTTTTGAAGATGTGAGTTTTGAGTATGCGTATCAATATGGAAGCGGCCGTTCTGCAAACGACCGTTCGTCGAATGGTGATTCGTCAAACGGCCGTGAAATGCCCCGCGTCCTGCACAACCTCAGCCTGCACATTCCGGCCGGCGACACCATTGCCATTGTTGGCTCGACGGGGTCGGGCAAGACGACGGTGGTCAAGCTGCTGCTCCGTTTTTATGACGTGCAACAAGGGCGGATTACGCTGGATGGAGTAGACATTCGTGAGCTGAAGCTGGCCGAGCTGCGCCGGGCGATTGGCTTTGTCAGTCAGGACGTTTTCCTCTTTCATGGTACGGTGCGCGAAAACATCGCCTATGGAACCTTCGACGCCCCGTTGGAGGCGATTGTGGCGGCGGCAAAAGTCGCCGAGGCGCATGACTTTATCATGCAGCTTCCTGATGGATATGACACCATTGTTGGCGAGCGGGGGCAAAAGTTGTCTGGCGGGCAGCGGCAGCGTCTGTCCATTGCCCGCGCCGTGCTCAAGGACCCGCCGGTGCTGATTTTGGATGAGGCGACTTCGGCGGTGGACAACGAGACCGAGGCGGCCATTCAACGTTCGATGGAGCGCATCATCGTTGGCCGTACCACCATTGTCATTGCCCATCGCCTGTCTACCGTGCGCCACGCGCACCGCATTTTTGTCCTGGAAAATGGGGAACTGCGCGAACAAGGGCGGCATGAAGAGCTGGTGGCGCAGAATGGCATTTACGCCAATTTGTGGCGCGTGCAGACGGGCGAGTCGCTGCATGTGTGAATGGATAAACCATTTGACAACTTTGCTTAAGTGATTATACTCTTTAAGCACGATAAACAATTTTACACCCTTATCAGGAGCAGTGGAGGGATCGGCCCGAAGAAACTGCAGCAACCCCCCTAAGTGGGAAGGTGCTAATTCCGACAGCGAAAGCTGGCAGATAAGAGGTTCGCATAATGAATGCAAACCAGCCTCTTGATGTCCAGTCAAGAGGTTTTTTGTTTTGTGTAGATGTTTAATATTGCGGGCGTGGGACGTATGGCGTATTGACTCCTGGATAAGTAATACGCAATACAGTTCCTCACGAGCCTGAAAAATAGTTTGGAGGTATTGAATCATGTCAAATTCTTTTATGTCTGCGCCCAGCCTTCTGTTTACTTCAGAATCGGTGACAGAAGGCCACCCCGATAAAATGTGTGACCAGATCAGCGATGCGATTCTGGATGCGATTCTGGCGCAAGACCCGTATGGGCGGGTGGCCTGCGAAACGGCCGTGAAAACCGGCTATGTGATGGTGTTTGGCGAAGTGACGACGACTGCCTTTGTCAACATTGATGACATTGTGCGCAAAGTCGTTAACGAGATCGGCTTTGACAGCAGCGAGAAAGGGTTCGACGGCCATACCTGTGGCGTCCTGTCCGCCATTGCCAACCAAAGCCCGGACATTGCCCAGGGCGTAGATCGCGCGCTGGAGTATCGTTCCAATGGCAATGAGGAAGCGGAGTTGGAGGCGTTGGGCGCCGGCGACCAGGGGATGATGTTTGGCTATGCCTGTAATGAAACAGATGTCCTGATGCCCCTGCCCATTCACCTGGCGCACAACCTGACGCGCCGCCTGGCAAAGGTGCGCCGCGATGGGACGCTGCCCTGGGTGCGTCCCGATGGCAAATCGCAGGTGACGGTGGAGTACAGCTATGGACAGCCAAAGCGGGTGCATACGGTGCTGGTGAGCACGCAGCACGCGCCGGATGTGGACAATGACGCCATCCGCGCCGGGATCATTGAGCACGTCATTAAGCCCGTATTGGGCGCTGAATGGTGGAATGAGGAGGTTCGTATTTTTGTGAATCCGACCGGCCGTTTTGTGGTGGGTGGCCCGATGGGCGACGCTGGCTTGACCGGGCGCAAGATTATTGTGGACACCTACGGCGGCATGGGGCGGCATGGCGGCGGCGCGTTTAGCGGCAAAGATTACACAAAAGTAGACCGTAGTGCGGCGTATGCGGCGCGTTGGGTGGCGAAGAATATTGTCGCCGCCGGCCTGGCCGAGCGGTGCGAGGTGCAGTTGGCGTATGCGATTGGCGTGGCACGGCCGTTGAGCATCAACGTCGAAACCTTTGGCACCAGTGAGTACACGATGGAGCAGTTGGAGCAGTTGATCGCAGAAAACTTTGACCTGCGGCCAGGCGCGATCATTCGGGATTTGAATCTGCGCCGTCCCATTTACCGGGCAACGGCCGCGTATGGGCATTTTGGGCGACACGACATCATCGCCCCCTGGGAAGAGACGAACCGCGTCGCGCAACTGCGCCGGGCGGCGGCGGCGCTGGAGCCAGCCCTGGCATAATTTGCATACTATAGGGGCGTGCGTTAGAATTTTGAACTTGGGTCTACATTTTAGAATGAAATAAGCCCTTTTGGTTTTGGCAAGATATAGGATTTACGATTAACGATTTGCGATTTACGATTGGCCTGCCCCTGGCAAGTGGCCTGCCTCTGGCAAGTGGCCTGCCTCTGGCAAGTGGCTTGCCAAGGGCAAGCTGTGAGAAAATCCCAAATCTTTTTCTTAATATCTATAGTTAGACAGGATTCACAAAATGGCAGGAATGTTGCCCGGCCGCTTTTGTGAGTCCTGTTTGTTGCTTTGTCTGGTGGGTTAACCTGTGTTTGAATCGTTAGGAAATCGTCTTCAATCTGTTTTTGATAAGTTGCAGCGCCGCGGTAAGTTGACGGAAGCTGACGTGGATGCGGCTATGCGTGAAGTGCGCCTGGCCCTGTTGGAAGCGGATGTAAACTTCAAGGTGGTGAAGAGATTTGTGGAGCGCGTGCGCGAGCGGGCCATCGGCCAGGAAGTGATGCGCAGCCTGACGCCAGGGCAGCAAGTCGTGAAGATCGTTCACGATGAGCTGATCCAGACGTTGGGCGAACCGGGACGTTTACAACTGGGCTTGCAGTCGCCGGCGGTGATTATGCTGGTGGGGCTGCAAGGGGCCGGGAAGACGACGATGGCCGGGAAGCTGGCGCTCCATTTGCGCAAACAGGGGCGACGGCCGTTGCTGGTGGCTGCGGATGTGTATCGCCCGGCGGCCATTGACCAACTGCGCACCCTGGGCAAACAGTTGGACATTCCGGTTTATGATGAAGGGCCAGAAGGCAAACCGGTGACGGTGTGCAAGAATGGCGTGAAGCAGGCGGTGCAAACCGGGGCGACGACGGTGATTTTGGATACGGCCGGCCGTCTCAACATTGACGAGATGATGATGGGTGAGATTAAGGCGATCAAGACGGCCGTTTCCCCCATCGAAACTTTGCTTGTCGCCGACGCGATGACCGGCCAGGAAGCGGTGCGCGTGGCGACTGACTTTAACAACGCCGTCAACATCACCGGCCTGATCATGACCAAAATTGACGGCGATGCCCGCGGTGGGGCGGCCATTTCCATGCGTGAAGTAACCGGCGTGCCCATTAAGTTCCTGGGTACGGGCGAAAAGCTGACGGCGATTGAGGAATTCCACCCGGACCGGTTGGCGAACCGCATTTTGGGTATGGGCGACGTGATGACGCTGATCGAACGCGCCCAAGATGAGATGGACCAGGAAGAAGCGCGCAAGGCTGGGGAAAAGATGATCAAAGGGGACTTTGATCTCGACGATTTCCTCAAGCAAATGCAGCAGATGAAGCGCATGGGGCCGATTGCGCAGCTGCTGGAAATGATCCCCGGCATGGGCAAAATGACCAAAGATGTTGATTTGTCTAGCGCCGAAAAGGATATGAAACGGATTGAGGCGATTATTCAATCCATGACGGCGCAAGAACGGCAAATACCGAAAATCATTAAGGCGAGCCGTAAACGGCGTATTGCCGCCGGGTCGGGAACCAGTGTCCAAGAAGTGAATCAACTCCTGCGACAGTTCCAGGAGATGCAAAAGATGATGAAACAAATCGGTCGCGGTAAAATGGGTGGCCTGAGTGGGCTGCTGGGCGGCCGTTTTTGAGTTAACTATTGCGCGTTAGACATCCGATTTCTTTAAGGAATTGGACGTCTGGCGATAATGATGATGTTGTCAAGCTGGAGATTGGGGATTAGAGACTAGAGATTGAGGTTTACCGTCCTCAAACCTTGCTCTCCAAATTTCTATACCTAATCGCTCGTCTCCGATAAATCAAATAAATAAGTGGAGATAGTGAAATAGATCATGCTGCGAATTCGTTTAAGCCGCACAGGAAAGAAAAAACAGGCGAGTTACCGGATCGTTGTCGCCAATGTGGATGCGAAACGTGACGGCCGTGTCGTTGAGCGTATTGGGCATTATAACCCAATCCCGGCAACGATTGATTACCGCATTCAGGAAGACCGCGCTTTATATTGGTTAAGTGTTGGCGCGCAGCCATCCGACGCCGTGCGCCGCCTGTTGGAAAAGCAGGGAACGTACGATCGCCTGGCGCGCCTGCGCGCCGGTGAAGCGCTGGAGGCGTTGGTCGCCGAGTATGAAGGGCGTCCGTTCGCTGCTGTTGAGGAAGCTGTGGAAACGGTTGTCGAAACAGTGGTAGAAGAAGCAGCCGAGGAGGCAGCCGAAGCAGTTGCAGAAATGGCCGCGCCTGTCGCCGATATTGTAGAAACGGCCGCTGCTTTTGTCGCGCCTGTCGCCGATGTTGTGGAAACAGTCAGCGACGAAGAAGAGTAATCCGTCATGGATGAATCGGATATGAAGGAACTGGTCGAATTCATTGTTAAATCCCTGGTGGATTATCCAGATGACGTCCGTGTTGCTGCCGTCCCAGAGCGCGACGCGACGGTGCTGGAACTGCGTGTCGCTACGGCAGATATGGGTCGAGTGATTGGCAAGAGCGGCCGGGTGATCAATGCCATTCGTACCCTGGTTCAGGTGCAGGCGGCCAAATTGGGCCAAAATATTGCCCTGGATATTGTTGAGGATTGATGGTTCTGGGCGCTTTAGTGGAAATTGGTTCAATTTTCACAAATTGAACCAATTTACGGCTGAAAGAGGAAAAATTGCCGCAAACGCAACGTGATGAAAGTAGTATGCGAGGCTCGGCGGAACAACCCGTTGAGCCTCGTTTTTTGGTTATTGGTCAGGTGGTAAAACCGCATGGCGTGCGTGGTGAAGTGCGCGTAACGCCATTTACAGACGCGCCGGAACGGTTTCAATGGTTGGAAACGGTTTACCTGGGTGAATCTGATCCGCAGCCAGCTTCGGTTGAAAGTGTCCGTTTTCACCATAATCTCATTTTGGTGAAGCTGACCGGTTATGATGACCGGGACGCCGCCGAACAACTGCGGGATGTGCTGCTGCAAGTGCCGGAAGCGGAAGGTATCCCCCTGGAAGATGGGGAGTATTATCTGTATCAACTCATTGGCCTCCAGGTATACAGCGATGTAGAGGAGCATTTGGGGGAATTGGTGGACGTTCTGGAAACGCGCGCCAACAATGTGTTTGTGGTGCAGGGGCCGGGTGGTGAACTGCTGCTGCCGGATATTAATGAGGTGGTGCAGGAAATTGACTTTGAAAACGGCCGTATGCTCGTTCACTTGCTGCCGGGGTTACGGCCGTGATCGGTAATCGGTGATCGGTAATCGGTGGCGTGCCAGTACAAGCAATCAGTTTTTGGTAAGCAGGCGCCTGAGGTGGCGTCCACTGATTACTGAGCGCTGATTACTGAACAGTGGTCAAGATTTTGCGCGCTTGACATGCTTGTGTAGCGTGGTATTTTAGTTGAATGTCCGATTTGAAGTATTGGCTCGGTTTTAATTTGGTCAAAGGCATTGGCCCGGCGAAGATGCAGGCGCTGCTCGATTTCTACGGTTCGCTGGCGCAGGCGTGGCACGCTACCCAGCCACAGTTGGAGAAATTGGGGTTTGACCGACGCGCGATTCAAAGTTTTTTTGAAACACGGACATCTTTAGACCTGGATAAAACCCTGGCGCAAGTAGAAGCGGCCGACATTACCTTGTTGACCTGGCCGTCGCCAGATTACCCTGCTTATTTGCGTGACGTTCCCAATGCGCCGCCGGTGTTGTATGTGCAGGGGAATCTGTTAGAACGAGACAGGCTGGCGGTGGCGATTGTGGGCACGAGGCGGTTGACGAGTTACGGCCGTCAAGTGACGCGCGATCTGGTCATTGGGCTGGTCCACAGTGGCGTGACCATTGTCAGCGGCCTGGCGCGGGGTATTGACGCCATCGCCCATCAGACGGCTTTGGAACATGGCGGCCGGACTATTGGCGTCTTAGGCTCTGGGTTGGATTGTATTTACCCGGCCGAGCATCGCGCATTGGTGCGGCAAATTGCCGCCGGGCAGGGCGCGGTCATTTCCGAATATGGATTGGGCGTGCAGCCAGACGCCAAGAATTTCCCCCCACGTAACCGCATTATCAGCGGGCTGTCGTTGGGTGTGGTGGTGGTGGAAGCAGGCGAGCGCAGCGGGGCGTTAATCACGTCCAATTTTGCCCTGGAGCAGGGGCGTGACGTGTTTGCCGTGCCGGGTAATGTGAACAGCCTGGCAAGTAAGGGCACAAATCGCCTCATTCAGGATGGCGCAAAGTTGGTGATAGGTGTAGATGATATTCTGGAAGAGTTGAATTTGACCATGGTGGTGGAACAGACGGCCGTGCAGCTTGCCTTACCAGAGACGGCCGAAGAAGCGGCCATCCTATCGCAGTTATCTCGCCAACCTATTCACATAGATGATTTGTGCCGGGCGACCGGCTTGCCAACCAGTATGATTAGCAGCACGTTGACGCTCATGGAACTAAAAGGGATGGTACAGCAAACAGGCGGCATGAATTATGCCCTCAGCCGCGAGCCAGATCCGGTTTACGTGGTATCGCCAGAGGCTGCACCGCAACAGACATCCGATTCCCCTAAGAAACCGGATGTCTAGGGGTAAATTGTTATGAAAATCGTTATTTTTGCCGGTGGCTCTGGTCGCCGTTTGTGGCCTATTAGCCGCCAAAAGTCGCCTAAACAATTTGAGCCGATTATTGGCAGCCAATCAACCCTGCAACTGGCCGTTGACCGCGTGGCCGGTGCGTATGGGTTGGAGAATATTTTCATTTCCACAAATGATCGCTATACCGGTATTATCCAGCAGCAGCTGCCTGGTTTACCGACCACTAACGTAATTGGCGAACCGGCGCGGCGTGATCTGGCAGCGGCCGTTGGCCTGGCGATTGCCCATTTGTCGCGGGCTACGGATCTGGATCAGGAGACGATGGCGATTTTGTGGGGCGACAATTACATGGATCAGGTCCCCAACTTTTTGCAGTTGATGCGCGCCGCCGAAAGTTTGTTACAGCAAGGAGATGCCCGGATTGTCTTTATGGGCGAAACGCCCCGTTTTGCCAATGACAACCTGGGGTGGATCGGCCTGGGCGCGAAGTTGGGTGAAGTGGCGGGGCAGCCGTACTATCGTTTTGGCTCCTTGTCCTACCGCCCGCCGTTGGCCGTGTGCCAGCGTATGTTTGCGGAGAAGACGCATGTGTGGAACACGGGGTATTTTGTGACCACGCTGGGGTACGCGCGCCACCTTTACCAGACGTACCAGCCGGAGATGTGGGCGCAGTTGCAGCAAATTGAGGCGGGGATTGGGACGGCCGTTTACGCCGACACGCTCCATGCCATTTACCCCACACTGCCGTCCATCAGCTTTGACGATGCGATTTTGCAATATGTACCACCTGAACATGCCGTCGTGCTGCATGGCGCGCTGGGCTGGAGTGATCCGGGGACCCTCTACGCGCTGAAAGAGGCGATTAATGCTGACCCCGCAGCGAATGTGACCAAGGGGTTGACCGTGTTGGAAGCGGCGCAAGATTGCCTGGTTTACAACTACGAGCCGGATAAATTGGTGGCCGTCGTTGGCGTGGAGGGCATGATTGTGGTAAACACGGGAGATGCGCTTTTGGTGGTTCACAAAGACCAGATTCCATTGGTGAAGAAATTGGTGAATGGGTTTGAGGGCACGGAACTGGAACCGTATAGTTAACGAATGCTTATGAGTAACGAAATATTGACAGGGTACTGTTTTAAGTGTAAAGAAAAGCGAGAGGTTGTAGACCCTAAAGCGGAGTGGGCGGCGAATGGTGCGCCGGGAACTCGGGGAAGCTGCCCGGTTTGCAGCGGCACAATCTATAAGACGGGGCGTACAGCAGCGCATGATGGGCTGCCGAAACCGGAGGTAACGGTCAAAGCGGCTAAAAAGACAGCCAAAGCAGGGACGAAGAAACCGGTTAAGAAAACGGCGAAAAAAGCGACGACGAAGACGGCGGCGACGAAGACGGCGGCGACGAAGACGGCGGCGACGAAGACGGCGCAGGCCAAAAGCAGCACATCGTCGCCAGAAAAGGGCGGCCGTCAGGTTGGCAAGCTGGTTGTGGTGGAGTCGCCGGCTAAAGCAAAGACAATCGGCCGTTATCTGGGGCGGGGGTATACGGTGAAGTCCAGCGTGGGCCATGTGCGCGACTTGCTCAAGTCCCGGCTTAGCGTAGATGTGGAAAATGACTTCCAGCCGGAATACCGCGTTTCCAATGACAAACGACAGATTGTGAAGGAACTGAAAGAAGCGGCGGCCAAAGCGAAAGAGATTTACCTGGCGACAGACCCGGATCGGGAAGGGGAAGCGATTGCCTGGCACGTGCTGGAAGCGGCGGAGATGGACCCGGCGCGCACGAAGCGGGTGGTGTTCCACGAGATCACCAAACCGGCGATTGAGGCGGCGTTTGCCCATCCGCGTGACATTGACATGGACCGCGTGGACGCACAGCAGGCGCGGCGAATTTTGGATAGATTGGTGGGGTATAAGTTGAGTCCGCTGTTGTGGCGCAAGGTGCGCGGCCGTTTGTCGGCCGGGCGGGTGCAGTCGGTGGCGGTGCGCCAGGTGGTGGAGCGTGAACGGGAGATTCAGCAGTTTACCTCTGAAGAGTATTGGACGCTGGCGGCCGAGTTGTTGCAGCAGCAGCAAAATGGGGCGAAGGATGCTTCGTTTCGCGCCAAACTGCATAAATTGAATGGGGAAGACCCGCTGCTGCCGACAGAGACGGCCGTTGCGCCCCATCTGGCTGCGTTAGAGCGGGCGGATTGGTCTGTCGGCGAAGTGCGCCTGGGCAAACGGACTCGTCGCCCCTCCGCGCCGTTTACGACCAGCACGTTGCAGCAGGAAGCGTCGCGCCGCTTGAATTTTGGCGCGAGTAAGACGATGCAAGTGGCGCAGCGTTTGTATGAGGGCGTGGATTTAGGGCAGGATGGCTCGACCGGCCTGATTACCTATATGCGTACCGACAGCGTGACGGTTTCTAAGGAGGCGCAGGCGGAAGCGCGGGCGTATATTCAAGATGTGTTTGGGGCGCAATATGTACCCGCCGAGCCGCCGGTGTATAAGACGCGGGCCAAGGCGGCGCAGGAGGCGCATGAGGCCGTGCGGCCAACGGCCGTCGCGCGCACGCCCAAAGCGGTGAAACCTTACCTGAAACGGGATGAGTTTCGGCTGTATACCTTGATTTGGGAGCGTTTTGTCTCCAGCCAGATGTCCCCGGCGCTGTATGATACGGTGTCGGCCGACATTTGGGCGGGGGACGGGCAGATTGCGCCGGAGAAACGGCCGTATCTCTTCCGCGCCACCGGTTCAACGCTACGCTTTGCCGGGTTCCTGGCCTTGTATGAGGAGTCGAAGTCGGAGGATGCGCAGGATGAGAATGGGGATGACAATATCCCGGCCGACCTGACGCCGGGGGAACGCCTCAGCTTGCTGCGCTTGCTGCCGCAGCAGCATTTTACGCAGCCGCCGCCACGTTACACGGAAGCGACGCTGGTGCGCGATCTGGAAGAGCATGGCATCGGCCGTCCCAGCACTTACGCTGCCATTTTGTCTACCATTGAGCAGCGTGGCTACGTGGAACGGCAGGAGAAACGGCTGTATCCGACGGAAACGGGTCTGCTGGTGAATGATTTGCTGGTGCAGCATTTCTCGGAAATTGTGTCGGTAGATTTCACGGCGCGTCTGGAAGATGAGCTTGACGCCATTGCGGAAGGGAAGCCGTGGACGCCGGTTATTGCGGAGTTTTATGCCAGCTTTGCCCGTGACCTGGCGGTCGCCGATCAGGCGATTCCGAAGATTGATCTAAAAGCGGAGCCGGATTTTGTGGGACGGGAGTGCCCGTTGTGTGGTAAGGCGTTGGTATACCGGCAGGGGCGGTACGGCCGTTTCATCGGTTGCAGCGATTTCCCCACCTGCCGCCACACGGAGCAAATCCTGGACAAGTTGGGCGTGGCCTGTCCTGATGATGGCGGCGACCTGGTGGTAAAGCGCACCAAGCGGGGGCGCGTCTTCTATGGCTGCGCCAACTACCCGGCGTGTGAGTGGACGAGTTGGAAGAAGCCTATCGCCCAACCTTGCCAGAAGTGCGGTGGCTTGCTGGTAGAAATTAACAAGAGTACCGGAGAGTGTACGCGCTGTGGAGAGCGGCAGCATGTGACGGCGGTGGTCAGTGAGCAGTAATCGGTAATCAGTGGTGAAACCGTTCACCGATTACCGATTACGACCCTAACTTTTGTGTAACGGCCGTTGCCAAAATCTCCACCATCTCATCCACTTGCGCCTTCGTGGTGATAAGCGGTGGCCCCAGCATCACAATGTCGCCACTGCTGCCGTCGGCGTTGCCCTGACCGTAGTAGATGATCAGCCCCAGGTCGAAAGCGAGTTTGTGCAGTGTGGGCGCGATTTTTTCTTTGGCGGGGAAGGGCTGCTTTGTGTCACGGTTTTGCACCAGTTCCAGCGCCCAAAAGAGGCCGCGTCCGCGAATGTCGCCGATGTGCGGATGTTCGCTGAAGGTGTGATAAAGCTGCTGCCCCAGGTATTGGCCGACGACGGCCGCGTTCTCCACCAGGTTTTCCTCTTGGATGATGCGCAGCGTCGCCAGCGCGGCCGCTGCGCCGACGGCGTGATGGCTGAACGTGCCGCCATGGTTGAAATCCCCTAATTTTTCGTAAATCAGGTTGACGTCTTCCCCTTTGGCGGCGACGAAGCCGAACGGGAAGTAGCCGCCGGCGACCCCTTTGGCGGTGACGAGGATGTCGGGCTGTACGTCCCAATGGTTGATGCCCCACCATTGGCCGGTGCGCCCCATGCCCACCAGCACTTCGTCGGCGATGAGCAGCACGCCGTAGCGGTCGCAGATGGCGCGGATGCGCGGCCAGTAGTCGTCGGGGGGGACGATGGCCCCCAGCCCGGCGCCGCTGATCGGTTCGGCGATGAAGGCGGCAACGCTGCCCGCCCCGGCGGCGAGGATGGCTTCTTCGAGGCGGGCGGCCGATTCTGCGCCGCTGGCGGGGTGGCGGTATGGGTAGGGGGGCTGGATGTGGATGCCGTCTGGCATCATGGGCAGGTAGGGGGCGCGCATCCCGACGCGGCCGCTGACGGCTAATGCGCCAAAGGTGGTGCCGTGATAGCTTTGGTGGCGGCTGATGATGCGGAAACGGCCGTGTTCGCCCCGCGCCATCTGGATTTGCCGCGCCAGCTTGATGGCCCCTTCGACGACTTCGGAGCCGCTGCTGAGGGGGTAGATTTTGGCGTCGGGCAGGGGGAGCAGGGGGGCGACGGCCGCGGCGTACTGCTCCAGCGCCCCGCTGGTGAACATGGTGGCGTGGACGTAGGCGGCTTGCTGCGCCTGTTCTTGCATGGCAGCGATGATGGCGGAACGGCCGTGACCGACGTTGACCACAATCGGCCCGCCGGAGCCGTCAATGTACCGTTTGCCATTCGTATCCCACAGGTAAATGCCCTCCCCGTGAGAGATTTCCGGCCGGGCATGGCCCATCTTGCGATAAAAAACGTGACCCTGCGGATGTTTGTAGTTCATTGGTTTGATACGTCTCTGTTAACGAGATCGAATTCTTAACTGACTAAATCACCAGCAAAGGCGAAAATCGCTTGACTCTTCCGAAAAAAGCCTTTCAGCTAATTTTTAGGCAATCACTAGATGTTGACGTAGGTGTCGAGAAATTCACGGATAGGGGGGGTCACGATGTCAGGATGGGTCATGTTGACGGCGTGAGCTGCACCTTTAACACGAACTTTACCTTTGCCGTTGGGGAACAGATTATATAGACGATCCGCCAATCCGACCGGCGTTCCTAAATCATCGAGGCCATGCACAGATAGGACGGGAACATCTATTTGCCGAATCTCTTCCTCGGTCAGAATGTTTCTGGCTAGTAGCGCATTCATGGTGTGGTACATCGCCTCGCCTGGAAAACGTTCCCAACTGGGCCGCCAACGCGCCCAATGTTCGCCAAAATGCTCCTGCCCGCCGATTAGCAGGTTCATCAGGGGTTCAATCAAAAAGTCTTGCGCGCCATTTTCGCGCCAGGCATCGCGCAGTGTCTTGTAATTGTCGTTGAACTCTTGCGACGTAATATCCATGCGGGTGCTCATCAGAACCATCGCCTGGACACGCTCTGGGTGACGAATTGCCAGGCGAACAGAAGCATATGCCCCTTGTGACATACCCATGAGCGTCACTTTTTCAATGCCTAAATGGTCAAGCAAGCCAATGCAATCGGAGACAATGTCATACAGATCGAATGCCTTGCCATCCCATTTTGTTTGCCCAAAGCCGCGCGTATCCAATTGGATACAGCGGTAGTCGGGCGTGAGCATGTCTACTTGCGCCTTGAACATGGTGTGGTCAAAGAGAAAGCCGTGCAGGAATAAAAGCGGCGGTCCATCACCACCAGAATCTTCAAAAAACAACTCTTGATTATTGATTTGTACCGTTGTCATTAACATCACCTTTTGACTCTTTGGGATTTCGCAGGGACAGCCCCATATACAAGTCTCCGTGAATTCCTGGAGAACCCACTTTTTTTATAGAGCGGGCTGATTTTACTTGATCTGGATAGGAGCGGCAATACGGTTCCGCTGTCTGCTCAATCCTCCTTGGGCGCTTCCAGGGGATAAACTCGTGAGTTAAGTTACCGTTCACTCTTCTTTGGGCGCTTCGAGGGCTTTGGTTTCTTGTTCTTGCTCAATGGCGCCGACGCCGAGGGGCTGCCATTTTTGGGCGATGTCGCCGCTGCGCAGGCGGTGTTCGGCGCCGCCGCGCGCGCGCACGTCGCTGAAGCCTTGTGGTTCGATGTACATTTGTTCGCCGTCGAGCAGTTTGAGCAGCCCTTCCTGGCCCGGTTCCGGCCGGCGGGCGATGAGTTTGTCTTGCGCTTCAATTTCGTGCGGGTCGTAGTCGGTGGGTTCGGCGTAGGTGGTGATGAAGCCCTCGAAGTTGCGCAGGACGACTTTGCCGGGGGCCTGGGTGAGGACGTAGTTGGGCATGACGGGGATTTTGCCGCCGCCGCCGGGGGCGTCTACGACGTAGGTGGGCACGGCGTAGCCGGAGGTGTGGCCGCGCAGCCCTTCGATGATTTCGATGCCTTTGCTGACGGGGGTGCGGAAGTGGCCGGAGCCTTCGACGAGGTCGCATTGGTAGAGGTAATACGGCCGTACCCGAATCTTCACCAAATCATGCACCAGTTTGCGCTGGATGTGGACGGAATCATTGACCCCGGCCAGCAGCACGCTCTGGTTGCCCACCGGCACGCCGGCGCGGGTGAGGCGGTCCATCGCCGCCGCCAATTCGGGGGTGATTTCCTTGGGGTGGTTGACGTGGATGTTCAGCCAGAACGGGTGGTACTTTTGCACCGTGTCGCAAAATTCGGCGTTGACGCGCATGGGCAGGAAGACGGGCACGCGCGAGCCGATGCGGATGATTTCTACGTGGGGGATGGCGCGCAGCCGGCCGAGGATCATGTCTAGTTGTTTGGGGGCCAGCACCATGGGGTCGCCGCCGGAGAGCAGCACGTCGCGGATTTGCGGCGTGTTTTCGATGTACTCAATTTGCGCGTCGAACTCTTTGCGGCTGAAGGTTTGCGTGGGGTCGCCCACAATACGGCTGCGCGTGCAGTAGCGGCAGTAGCTGGCGCATTGGGTGGTGATCAGCATCAGCACGCGGTCGGGGTAGCGGTGTACCAGGCCGGGCACGGGGGAATGTTTGTCCTCGGCGAGGGAATCTTCCATCATGGATTGGAAGGGGACCATTTCGCGGGCGGTGGGGATGACCTGCTTGCGCACCGGGCAGTTAGGATCGTCGGGGTCAATGAGGCTGGCGAAGTAGGGGGTGATGTCTACGCGGAAGAGGTTGTTGGCGTTGAGGGCGTCCCGTTCGGAGTCGGTGAGGTTGATGACCTTTTCCAGTTCGACGGCCGTGTTCAGCCGGTTGCTCATTTGCCAGCGCCAATCCATCCATTTGGCGTCGGGGACGTCTTGCCAGTAGGGGGCGCGGGTGTAGACGGGTTCAGTCATGGGTTGGGTGGTTTGTTGTTTCATAAGTCAATGCTCCTGATTCGTGGGATTATTAAGGCGTGAAACGTGAAGCGTGAAAAGAGGTTCATCACGTTTCACGCTTCACGTTTCACGCTTCCATTAGCGGTACAGCCCCTCCGGGTCTAGCTGCTGGCGGATGATGGCGAGTTCGGCGGCGGTGGGCGGCGTCATGTCGCGCAGGGTGGGGGAGATGCGCAGCGGCCAACCGACTTCGGCTTGAATGGTGACGGCCGTTTCCCCTGGCGCAACTTCGATCAAAGTCATTTCCCGGTTTTCGTGGCTGAAGTCAAACAGGGCGCGGTCGGTGATTACCAGTTGTGGTCCGCTGCCGGGCAGCCGCAGGTGGGCGCGGGCATCGCCGCCGTCCAGGTGGCCGGGGCTGGTGACGAAGCTCAGTTTTTCGACAAAGGCGCGCCTGGAGAGGCGCATGATCATGAAGATTTGGCGGGCATTGATGGCGATTTCGCAGGCGCCGCCGGAGCCGGGTAGGCGGATTTTGGGGTGCGCGTAATCGCCGATGACGGTGGTGTTCAGGTTGCCGAAGCGGTCAATTTGCGCGCCGCCGAGCAGGGCGACGTCTACCAGGCCGCCTTGCAGGTAGAGCATGAAGAGGTCGCTGATGCTGGTGACGGAGCTGGCGCCGCTGACGAGGGTGGGGTCGCCGATGGAGAGGGGTAGGCGCGCGGGCTGCGCGCCGAAGACGCCGCTTTCGTAGACGAGTTCCATGTCGGGAGAGTGGCTGCGGCGGGCCAGGTTGCAGGCGATGTTGGGCAGGCCGACGCCGACGAAGACGACGTGGTTGCCTTGCAGGGCGCGCGAGGCGTTGATGATCATGAGTTCGGAGGGGGTGTAATCTGGGGTCATGGGAGTCCTTTGGGAATAATGAATAATTAATAATGACTCTACCGAAAAAAGGTCAAGCGGCCCCAAAAGTGGCTCAGCTCGACATAATGTGATAAAATGAG
>JACSRF010000116.1 GCA_014879875.1 Anaerolinea sp. | reverse complement strand
CGCAATGACTGACGTGGGGTGACGGCCGTCACCCCGCCGGCGTCATTTTCGGCCGGCCGGTTACAGCCTGATCCTCTTATATTCTGGTGCACCTGACTACAACAAAACTAAGTGTTACAGCTTGATCCTTGCTGCCACAATCCACACTGGCCCAAAAATAACCGCCAACGCCATAACCGCCCAAATTTTATCACCGTCAAACAAACCCATCAGCGCCAGGCCGCCCGTCAGCACAATAAAAAATGTCACCAGAAACAGACCAACCAGCGCGAGGGGGGGAATGCCCCTCCCCTGCTCCTCTTGCTTTAGGCGTTTAATTTCGTCGCTCACTGCATCACCGCCCCTGCCCAAGCATTTCCGCTGCATTTTCTGGGCAACGTGGGCTAACTGGCTGCCCCTGCGCCTGACCTAACGCGCAATCAGCAAGAAGGCCGGGTGATAATGTGGCAAAGACGGCCGTTACTGTGGGTTGTATGGTTACGGCCATATCCGCCGCCTGGTTAACGGACGCTTGCGGTGCAGCCGTCACCACGACCACCGGCCCCGGCGCAACCGACATAAAATTACGCGCATACTGCAAACCTTCCAGCGCCCCCGGCAGCAGCGCCAACGCCAGCAAAAGCAGCGCCAACGCCAGCAGCACGCTCAAGAAGAAGGGAATTGAAACTTGTTTTTTGTTTGTCATGATTTGTACCTCTTGTTAAATTACGATTCTGATTGTCGGCGACGGAGGGCGCGCATACGACATGCCCCGCCTGCGTAAATCTGATTGCCTACTACCGGACGGCCGCAGCTGCACGCACATAGATTGACGCTGCTGGCGGGGAGCTGCGCGCGCACGGCCTGGGCTAACGCCCGGCCCATTGGCAATGGAACGCCGTTGCCGACCGCTTCTCTTTTGGCCCCAACGGTAAAAGCCGGAATGTCGAAGTTTCCGGGCAAGCCCTGGAGCGAGCAAAATTTGTCCCACGGCGTGGTCGTATCCGATGCCATCACCGTTGGCTCAGTTTCGACGACCAACTGGTGACGGTCTATGACGAGGACGTTACCGTACCGGCTGCCGAATTGGATGTGGCGCAGCCGACGCTGCACCAGGCCGAATTCGGCAGCGCGCAAATCGAGACGCTGCCAGTTGTAGCCGGGTATGCGCACGTCGGGCACGCCGGGGACATTTTCAAGCAGCCACCAGTCAGGCTGCGCTTCGATGACCACGCGCTGAAATTGAGTCAGCATCTCCAGCCCGTTTCCGGTTGGCTCACAACGCCTGGCGCTGCTGAAATCCTGGCACGGCGATCCGGCAATGATGCCATCAAAGCGCCCGGCCGGTGGGCAAAACGCGCGAATGTCGCCGCCCCACAGCGCATCGGGACCGCGCACGATGCAAATGCCTTCGGCCTCAAATGCCCGATCCAGAAGCCCGATTCCCGGAAACAAACTGAGTACTAGCATCAATCATCCCCTAATTTGTATTTGTTCATTTCATCTTCCTTTAATGGCGCAAGAAACCGCCTTTTAGTTTCTTGCGCCATTAAAACATCATCGCGTCTAACACGTTGCTAAATTCAGCCTCATCAACGGCCTGCCGGCCGCCGTTGTCTAACAGCCCACCACCCTGCCGTAATGCCGTCAGCACCGCCGCCGCCCGGCCACGCTCAGGCATGGCTAGAAACCAGGCGATCAGGTCATCATGCTGCCCCTCGCGCAGGCGCAGACTGAGGCGGACGGTGTGAATGTGGCCGTCAAATCGCGGGCGGGCCATAGCTACATCTCCCGTTTCAGCGCCAGCTTGTACAGCCCCCGCGCAATGCAGAGGATGGGATCATCGGGCACAATCGCCTTGCCCTGAAAGCGGGGCAGCAAACGGCCGTTGAGCAGCGCCGCGCCGCCGCCGGTGATCAGAATGCGGCCAAAGCGTGGCCATTCGCCGTGCCACTGTTTTTCGATTTGCTCGATCACCTTTCGGGACCAATCGGCAAGAGCAGCGCGGGTAGCGGCCTCATCGAGGGCATTGGCGCGTAACAGGGTGTCCAGTTCGCCCAGGGTGTAGTGGCCGCCCAGGGCGTTGTTGATCCGCTCCAGGAACCAATGCACCCCGTATTGTGTGCCGGCCGTGTATTTTTGCGTCACCACCCCACGAGCGATCACCTGCCGCTCGATGGTGTTATAGCCGATGGACACCAGGCCGGTCTCCTGGCTGACGAGGTGGGCGTGTTGGGGATTGGCACGGCCGTCCTCGCCCAATACAAAATCAAAGAAAATGGCATTGGGCTGACTGGTGATTTCCACCCGCGCCACATGCACCCGGTGCATCTGCCCGTCGGCGTGCCAGACGTGGACACCGGTCAGCCACTTGCGTACAGCCGCCAATGTTTCCTGCACGGCCGTCTCTGTACCCGACAGAGGTTCCAATGGCAGGCCGACATAGAGGATGATCGGCTCCGTTTCCGGGATGGGGTCTACTGCCAGGTAGCGCGCAAAGGCCCCATAAAGCAAGGCATACGCCTCCGCGCTGCCGGCAAAGCGATCATAATCCAGCGTCTCCAGCGCCTCGCCCCAACTGTGGGCATTGTCGCCAACGTAATAGTTTTGGCTGCTGACGGTGATGTGCAACGGCCGTGCCTGGTGTTCGGTGCCCAGCACAGCGGCAACGGCACGGGTTTGAGCCGCGGCCACGTGACTGGGCAGCACAATGCCCCCGGCGCGGCCGTACAGTTTGGTATTGCCATATCCTAAATCGAGTCCAAATAACATGGTTTGTACCTCATTCCTAAATCCAGTCTCACTTCCCGTATAAATCTATCTTGTACTCTGCAGCTAAAAAATCAATGACGCCAACATCATCCGCCCACCGCCACAGCAGCGCGGCCGCCAGCGCCCCAATAAACAACAAACAAATCGCTCTCGTCATTTCTCATTCCTTCAAGAGGTATATCCAAACCGGCCCAACGACAATTACCAATGAGGCAAAGCGCCAAAAGTCTGCCTGATTTTGGGCGATGACGAGGAAGAGTACCGCGCCCATGACAGCCCAGAAAACTACCAGAAACAGTTGTGCGTATGTTTGTACATCGTTGGCCTGGTTTTCTTTTTCCGATTCTTTCAGTTTCTTCAGGTATTCGTTTTCATCCATGAATCAATCCATTCTCCCTACCCCATTCGAGTGCTGAGCGCGTTACGGCCAGGTAGACGCTGTTTTTGCTGCCAAAATACGCCACACACGCCTGCGTCAGCGACGGCCGGGGCAGCCGTTTCCAGATGTCGCAAATATCCTTGTAAACGCCCGCCTGCGCTTCGTCAGTCAACGGCCGTACCGCTACCGTTATTGCATCCCCCCTACCCCATGTTTCCCGTCTGGCGCCGGTGTTAGCACCGGTGCTAAC
>JACSRF010000223.1 GCA_014879875.1 Anaerolinea sp. | reverse complement strand
AACTGATTGGCGAGGTCGGCAACCTGGATGGGGACGTTGGCTGCTTCGCCATAGCCGGTAATATTGTCATTTTCGGCTAACAGGACAATACCACCTACCCGATAATTAGCGATCAGGTCAGCGATGTCACTGCCACGAACGGCCGTATCCCCACGAAACGTAACCAGGAATAACTGCCCTACACGTTCGGCCGTGCTCATGGAAGCAAGCAGACGCGCAACGGCCGTGCCATCCTCCTCTTGGGCTGATGCCGTCGGCGCGGCCGCCCAAAGCCAGGGGGAAAACAGCAGACTTGCGCTTAACAAAATCCGCCAAAGGAACTGCTTATACAAATTAATTCTTCTCTGTCCTTATGGCATAAAACGTAAAAGGTAGTGGCAAGAGGCGTTTGCATGCGGAGCGAAGCGGCGTTTTTACGTTTTACGCATTACGTTTTACGCGGTCATTATACCTTAGATTGCTTCACCGAACACCTGTGTTACAATTTTTTGTTCATGAACTTAGTAAACGTCCATCAAGTATGTGTTATCAGGAACCGCATTCCTCCACAGGGACGCGGTTCCTCAAAATAAGAACGTATGTCATCACATGTCAGGAATTTGTTAACCGTTACGCTGCTGCTGCTGTTGGCTGCGGCTGCGTTTGTGGCCGGCTATTTTACGAATGATTTTGTAGAGTTGACCAGGGGTAATGGAATCCTGGTGCGCGACCGTCAGGAATTCGACCTGTTTTGGGAAGCATGGCAATATATTGAGACGAGTTTCATCGGCGATCTTCCCTCTTCCCAGGCGCTTACGTATGGCGCAATTCGCGGCGCTATTGGCATCCTGGAAGACCCGTACACAATTTTTATTGAACCGGCTATTCGTGAACAAGAACGGCAGTCGCTGCGCGGCACGTTTGGGGGTATTGGCGCTTATATTCGCCGCCCGGAAGAGGGGGGAGATTTGGTGTTGGAGCCAATTCCTGGCAACCCGGCGGAGTTGGCCGGAATTTTGTTTGGCGATGTGCTGATTGCTGTGGATGGGGCGACGGTGACGCCGGAAATGACGGTGCAAGCGGTGGCCGACCTGGTGCGCGGGGAGAAGGGCACGACGGTTACGTTGACGGTGCTGCATTCTGGCGACAGCGAAGCGGTGGACGTTGACGTGGTGCGCGATGATATTTTGATTCCATCGGTGTCGTACCGCCTGCTGGATACGGAGACGCCAATAGGGTACATTCAACTGACCCGTTTTAGCGCGGAGAGCGATAATGAAATTTATGATGCGTTGGTAGCGTTGCAGGAGCAGGGTGCGGAGAAATTAATATTGGATTTGCGCGGAAATGGGGGCGGGCTGTTGGATGCGGCCGTTGCCGTTGCGGATCACTTCATGGATAAGGGTGTTGTCGTTTATCAAGAAAGTCGCAGTGAGGGCGAAAAGGCGCGTGAAACGACAAATGAGACGGTGGCGCGGGATGTGCCCCTGGTTGTGCTGATGGATGGAGGCACGGCCAGCGCTTCGGAAATTTTGGCCGGCGCGCTGCGCGACCGAGAGCGGGCGACGTTGATTGGACAAAAAACATTTGGCAAGGGGTCGGTGCAGCTTGTATATGACCTGAGTGATGGGTCGTCGGTGCATGTGACGTCGGCGCGTTGGCTGACGCCCAACCGGCATCAAATTGATCAGCAAGGGTTGGAGCCGGATATTGTGGTGGAAATTACGCAGGAGGCGATTGATAACGGCCGTGATGAGATTTTGCATAGCGCCATCGAATTTTTGCAGCAATAACCGTAGAATACGTAATCGGTAATCGGGAGCCGGTTATCGGTTAAGAGGGAAATGTTATGCTTGATCATGAACCAACGAGACAAAAAGGTACCAAGTGGCTGGTAATCGGCGCGGCGGCCGTTGCCGGTTTATTTCTGGTGGTATGTGTGGGGCTTACCGGATTTGCGGTAGGGCGCGCAATCACGTCCGGCGAAACCATTACAGAGGTTATCCGCGAAACGGTTCCGCCAGTGGTGGTGACGGAAGTTGTCGAGGTGACGCGTGCGGTGACTGTTGCCCCTGAAACTGATGATGAGGGTGGTACGGCCGTTGAGGAACCAGAGGACGCGCAAGTTGGCGACATGACCGTGCCTGTTCCCCCGGTGGATGAACCCGTGACGCTGCCACCTGTGCAAGAAGCGCCAACGACGGAAGCGCCTGCTGAAGAGCTGCCTGTTTATACCAACATTGAAGATGTTGACCTGGCCGTGCTCTACGAAGTGTGGCGGCTGGTGGAGCAGCAGTTTGATGGGCAGTTGCCCGCCGAAGAGGATTTGCTTTACTCTCTGATCGAAGGGTCCCTGGAAACGCTCGATGATCAATATACGCGCTTTATTCCCCCAGACATTGCCGCACGGATGCGCGAAGATATGGGCGGGTCGGTGTCGGGCATTGGCGCCTTTGTCCGCGAAACAGAAGATGGCCTGATTGAGATTGTGGCTCCCATTTCTGGGCAACCGGCCGAACTGGTGGGTTTACGCGCCGGCGACATTATTGTGAATGTGGATGGCGAGTCGGTCATCGGTAAAAGTTTTGACGAAGTGCTGCTGTTGGTGCGTGGTCCGGAAGGAACCGTCGTCGTTTTGGAAATCGGGCGTGAGGGGGAAGAGGAACTGCTCTCGTTTACCATCACGCGCGCCCGCTTCGAGGTACCGGTAACGGAAGCGAAATTGCTGCCAGAAAACATCGCTTACATTCGGCTGCTAGAGTTCAATCAGGTGGCGACTGAACGCCTGTTGGCGGATTTGGATGTGCTGTTGGCGCAAAACCCGGCCGGGCTGATTTTGGATTTGCGCAATAACCCTGGCGGTTTTTTGAATCAATCGGTAGCCATTGCCGATGTCTTCTTGCCCAGTTCGGTGGTGCTGATTGAGCGCAACAATCAAGGATTGGACGAGACGTTTCGCGTGGATGATGGCGACGTGGGAGAAACGATTCCGCTGGTGGTGTTGGTGAATCGCGCCAGCGCCAGCGCGGCGGAAATTGTGGCCGGGGCGCTGCGGGATAACGGCCGTGCCATTCTCATTGGCGAAACGACCTTTGGCAAAGGGTCGGTGCAGCAAGTGTATACCTTGTCCAACGGGGGTGAACTGCGCGTGACCATTGCCCGTTGGTATACGCCAAACAACGTCAGCATCAGCGAAGCGGGCATTACCCCAGACATTGAAGTGGAAGCGCCGGCCGACATCATTTTTGGCAGCGATAACGACACGCAGTTGCAGCGGGCGATAGAATATTTATTGACCGGAGAATAAGGTTTAGAGACGAGAAACATGACGAAGTCTGACGGCATTAAGATCATTTCCAATAATCGGCGCGCCCGCCACGACTATGAGCTGCTGGATTCTTTTGAGGCTGGGCTGGTTTTGCAAGGGACGGAAATTAAGGCCATTCGGGCGCATCATGCCAGCTTGCAGCGTAGTTATGTGCAGAATCGTGACGGGGAGTTGTGGTTGATCGAGGCCAATATTGCCCAGTATGAATATGGCAATCGGGAAAACCATGATCCGACACGGCCGCGCAAACTGCTGCTGCACCGCCGCCAAATTAATAAGCTGATAGAGACGATCCAGCAAAAGGGTTTGACGTTGATTCCCACGAAGCTGTATTTGAAAGGGGGGCGGGCGAAGGTGGAGATTGCGTTAGCGCGTGGCAAGCGCAAGTTTGATAAGCGGCAAGATTTGGCGAAACGAGACGCGGAGCGCCACATGGATCGGGCGCTGCGCGAGAAGTACAAGTGAGCCGTGAACCGTGAGCCGTAAACGGATAACGGATAACGGTTCACGGATTACGAATCATAATTCGGCGACGAACCAGGCGGCGACGTACCCTTCTTTGCCGTCAGCGGCGCGGACCTTGAGCCACTGCCCCGGTTTGCCCAGTTTGCTACGGCCGTCGGCGTCAATGACTGTCAGTTTGGCGCCAGCGCTCAAGGTGCGGATGAGGGTGTTGTCGGCGATGCGGGGTTCGCTGCGCAGTGAAAGTTGTTCGGCGCTTACTTTGACGGTGAAAGAGGAGGCTGCCGGAGTGGGGGCTGCTGCCGGGGGAGGGGGTGCGACGGCCGTTTCCTGCACCAACCACGCCGCCACGTAACCTTTTGTCCCGGCCTCATCTTGCACGTGCAGCCATTGGCCTTGTTTGCCTAGTTTGGCGTGTGTGGCGGCGGCCGTTTCCAGAACGGTCAAGGCGGCCGTTTTGGCGACAATTTTTAATTCAGCCCCTGATACCGGTTGCTGCCGCAGTTTCACTTCAATGGTGGGTATAACCAATATCGTTTCCGCGGGGGCGGTGACAGGTGGTTTTACTGCTTCGGTCACTTCCTTGGGGCGTTTGAAAACGGCCGTTGCCTGTTCTACCACATCCTCCACTTCTTCTTCTAGCTCCCCCTTACCATGCCAGATCGCTTCTAAAATCACATCCTCCGCCTTCTTGCCGTCAAACCCATAGCGTCCCAGCAGCGTATCTGGCGCACCGTCCTTTTGCCAGGGATCCCAAATCAGGTAATCATCCCCTTGCTTTTTGTGAATGACCACCCAATGGCTGTCAATATTTGCGTCGGGCGTCCAATCCACGCGCACGGCGATCAGCGACCCCTTTTGCAGGCTGCTGTCAATAAGGGCCAGCGGGGCGGGCGCGCCTTCACACGTCACGCGCTTTTGCCGCTGCATCCCCAACTGCGGAAACTGACCGGGAACCTGCGCCGCTTTGATCCAGGCGCCGGTAAAACCGTTGCTCGCTTTCAGGCGCTCATTCAGTGAGGCCGGCGTCTCATTCGCGCCAAAATGGTTGACGATCATCGCCATGCTGGTCAGTAAACAGCCGACTTGCTCGATGGTCAGCACGTTTTGCGTCCCAATTTTGCTGTCTTTCCAGCGGGGGTCATTCTGATACAGTTGTTTGTTTGACATGGTTGCTACTTGTTGAATATGCAGCGCGGAATGTGTGTCAGGTATTGCGCGGCGCGTTGTTATGATTGTGCGGGAATTGCCTGGATGAATGTTTGCAAGGAAACGGCCGTTATCGCTTCCCGGCGCAATATGCGTAAGGTCTCGGCGTCGTCAATTTGCTCTAATTGGACGGCCGTTTCTCTGGGAACATCGCCAAAACGAATAACAAGCAATTCTAGGATGCTTTCCCGGATCCCTTGCTGCATTCCTTGCTGCATTCCCTGCTGCATTCCCTGCTGCATCCCTTGCTGCATCCCTTTCTGCTTGCCTTCTTCAATTGCCATGCGTTCAATGCTGGTTACGTATTGCATTTGCATCTTCTCCTCAAAGCGGTTGATTTCACGCTTGAATTGCTGCGTCAATTCATCGGGCAGCGTCATAATCCAATCAATGAAGCGGAACAATTCCAAGATGTCTTGACGATGATACCCTCGTTGATAAAGCATTTTTGACAGCTTTAGCTTGGCTGCGTAACGCTCTTGCGGTTTGCGCTGTGTCTCCACTGTTTGCAAATGCGCCAGGGTAACAATGGCAAATGGATTGGCGCTTGCCGCCAGTTCGTTCTCTGTCTCTTTATAGTCTAGCAGTTTTATAATGGGGAAGTCTAGTGACAGCCGGCAGCCCCATCGCTCGTAGCTGTAATGTCTGGGTCGCCAATTGGAACGGCCGTCGGTCAAAATAGCCAGACTGACAACTTGTTGCTGATACCGGTCAAAAATACGGTAATGGTAGATGTACATGCGCTCTTCAAAATGAGCGTCCCACTGTCCTTGTATTTCAATGTGCAGCAGCAGCCACGCTTCATGACCATCCAGCAAGAATACCTTCACCAATTTATCTACGCGCCGATTGCCTGTTGCTGCTTCGCGCACCACTTGTTGTAGCTCTTTGTCCAGGAATGTGTACGGCCGTGTCCAATCTATCTCTGCATGGGCTTCTGGAAAGAAAAAAAGCATAAAATCGGGGAAATACCGCTCAATAATCTCTTTCCAGGGGGAGTCGTAATTGGGTGAAGGTGTTGTCATGGGCAAATTATAAGGGGATACGGCCGTTGCGCAACGCACAAACGATAGGCCGTCACTCTCGTGCTTCCGGCGCATCCTTGCCAGCCAGTCGGAAGAGGGTGAGCAGTAAGACTAACGTGACCAGCAGAATTTGGATGGCGACGGCTGGTGTGTTGTCTGCCGTCGGGGACAGCGGGGTTGTTTTGGCGGCCGGCTGCGCTTTGGGTGTAGAGAGGCTGGTTGTTGCGCCAATGGGGGCGGGCGTCACGGCCGTTGCTACCTTCGTCAATAAATAATCTACAATCAGATCAATTTGCTCCCCTGTCAACCGCTGTCCATAGTCACGCGGCATGATGTTTGCCAGGCAGGGGCCGTTGGGACAGTCCGGTACGATAAAGGCATTTGGTTCCAGGATGGATTGGCGCAGGTAATCGGTGGCCGACAGACCGGGCACGCGCCCGGCGGCCACGTCGTCCATGTACGTCAGGTCGGGACCAACTTTGCGCGCCTCGCCCAACGCGCCAATGGTGTGGCAAGAACCACAGCCCGCGTTGAGAATGAGGTCAGCCACGTCATCGCCCTCTACTGGGCGTGGCGTGGGCGTTGCTTCTGGGGTGAGCACGGGGGTGGGGACGGCCGTCGGCGTTGCCACCGGCGTCGCGCGCGCCGTTTCAATTTCCGCCAGGGTTGGTTGGCGCAGTTCCGCAGCCGGGGCCACGCGCAAAATTGCCATGCATTGATTCAGCCCCGGTTCCGGGTCGGGCATACACCACAATGGGTCGCTCTTGCGCGTCTTCAGCAGCGGCACAAACCAGACCACAAGGTCCTGCCCTGGCAGCGGTTCCTCATCCAGCCATTGGCGCGGCGGCTGGAACGTATCGCCCGGCCCGGTGGGGATAGGGCCATCCCCTTCCTCCGCCTTCTTTTGCAGCACAAACAGCCGCGCCTCATCCAGTCCCAATGGGTCGGTGCGCGTCATTTGCCAGGTGTACAGCGAGTCGCCATCGAACGTTGCCAGCCTGGTTCCATCTGGAGCTACGTCATCCACAAACGGGAATAGTTCAAACTCGATGTCTGCCTCGCGCCAGGCGCCATCTTGCCAGACGACGGCCCGTCCGCCGTCGGCGCTGCTGCCACCCACATCAATGCGCCAGAATGGACGATACACGGAAAGATCATCACAGCCCGGCCCATGCGACTCAAAGCGCGCGATAAAGGAGCCATCGGCATTAAATTGCATGATCTGCTCATATCGGTAACAGCAAATGCAGTTCGGCCAATGTGTGAATTCGGTAAATAATTGGCGCACTTCAAAGCCAGCGCCCAGGTCATTCACTTGCGTGTCGCCAAAGGGGGGAACCGAGGCGTTGAAGCCGATTTCGTCGCGGTAGCCGCCAGGCCAGCTTGGATACCACGCCTCCACCTGGCTGATTTTGGCGCTGGCAAAGACAAGCTGCTCATTATAGCTGGCGTCGCGGAACAAAATACCGTCATGGGCGGTCATCTCCCAGCATACGTTCCAGCCATACTGCTCGTTGCAGCCATTCGTGAAGGCGTACCGCTGCATGGGGGGAATGGCGGTGGTCGGTTGGTTGGCGCGGCCGCGTGTATAAAAAACACGCGCCACTTGTTCCTGCTCGACGTTGACAAAGACGTGGACGATGCGCCCGCTGCCGGCCGGATCGTGAAACGTGAGGTCTACGCACCATTGGTCGCGGCAGGCATCGTCGAACAACCAGCCCGACATGGGAACCATCACCTGTTCCTGCTGGCGAATATCGCCCAGAATGGCCTGCACTTCCGCGTTGGCGGCAGCAATGTCCAGCACTTTTGCGGCGATCAGGCTGCTGCCCCCAGGTCGAGCGAGGGGGTTTTGCCAGAAGGCGACGGTAACGGCCGTTTCTAAATTCACCACCGCCTCAATCGTCCCTCCGGCATCTAGATTGTAAAATGTCGCCAGCGCGCAGTTGTCCGCCCCACAGCCCATGTCGGCCCAGGCGCGCGACTCCCCAGCCGTCAACCGCACCGCTTCGATAAAAGTGGCCTTCGTCTCGGCCAATAGTTGGTTCAGCGCCACATCGGTCAGGGCCACGTTCTGCACCCAGGCGCGATCTAACGCCACGCCCGGCAGCGTGTAACTGTAAAAATTCTGCCCACTCTTGGCTATCGCTAACTGAATGTTCTTGCCCTGCTGTCCGTACCAGAATAGAGTGGCGCTCAACAAGGCCACGTTGATTAAAATCAGGCGCAAGAGAATGCGCTGTCGTCGGTTTAATGGGTTGATGCTCATTGTCGTCTTGGTGTTTGGTAATCGTTAATCGGTGTTCGGTGGGCGCTGCGTTTGCTAATTGCCGCTGATTATAATCTGTTCTGGCGCATTTCCCTAGATGCGATTTACAATACTCACTGCTGTATCATGCGTTGGGCCACGTGTCCGACATCCGACGCCCGACGCTCAAAGGTATATGATGGAATCAATTACGCTCTTACAAGATAAAAAGATTTTACTAGGAGTAACAGGCTCCATTGCCTGTTACAAAGCCGTTGACCTGGCCTCGAAACTGACGCAGGCAGGGGCGCAGGTAGACGTGATCATGACCGAGGCGGCGCAGCGGTTTGTGACGCCGTTGGCCTTCCGCTCGGTGACGGGACGGCCGGTGTTCGGCAACATGTGGGATTTAGATGACCATGTGCGTCACGTGGGGCTGGGGGAAACGGCCGATCTCCTGCTCATCGCTCCCGCCACCGCTAACACTCTCGCCAAACTGGCGCAGGGCGCGGCCGATAACTTGCTCACTGTCACCGCCCTGGCTGCCCGCTGCCCGCTGCTCATCGCCCCGGCGATGGACGGGGGCATGTACAGCCACCCGGCTACCCAGGCCAATCTGTCACTTTTGCAAGCGCGCGGGGCGATTGTTGCCGGGCCGGCCGCAGGGCGCATGGCTTCTGGGCTGATGGGCAAAGGGCGCATGGTGGAACCGGCTGAACTGTTGGCGCATATTCGCCTGACGCTGGCGCGCAATGGCCCATTGGCCGGGCTAAAAGTGGTTGTCTCCACCGGGCCAACGCGCGAACCGATGGACCCGGTGCGCTTCATCAGCAACCGCTCCACGGGCAAGCAAGGATTGGCGGTGGCGCAGGCGGCGTTGGACGCAGGAGCAGCGGTGACGTTGGTGGCCGGCCCGATCAGCGAATTAACCCCGTTTGGAGCGCAGGTGATCGCGGTCGAGACGACGCAGCAGATGGCGGAAGCGGTGCTAACGGCCGTCCAAGATGCCGATGCTCTCTTCATGGTGGCCGCCGTGGCTGATTTCCGTCCCGGTAACACCTCTGACCGCAAAATCAAGAAGACGGAGACGAATGATTGGGGGCTGGCGATTGGCCTGGAAGTGACATTGGACATCCTCAGCGCGGTGAAGGAGCAGCGCGAGAAGAGCGGCTATCCGCGCGTCTCGCTTGGTTTTGCCGCCGAGACGCACGACGCCTTTGAGTATGGGCGGCAAAAGCTGCTGCGCAAGGGGCTGAACCTGATCGCCGTTAACGACGTGCTGGCCGAAGGGGCCGGCTTTGCCGTAGACACCAACCGCGTCGTGCTGCTCAGTTCCGCCGGGGTGTTGGAGGAGATGCCGCTGCTGAGTAAAACGGCCGTTGCCGAGCGTCTGGTACATCACGTTGCCAAAGCGTTGGGGCGGTAGTGAACGGCCGTTGGACGGGCCGGCGGACGGAAATCGGACGCGACGCCTCTACAATCATGAAAACCTGTAACGCGATTCGCTAAATCGCGCGACATTTACGAAAGAGGTTTCGTTAGAGATGAATTTATCCGATTACACCTGGGATTTAACCGACGCTGCCACCGTTGCTCAAAACCAACAAGGGCAGCTCACGCCCCGCCAACAAACGCTGCTGCTGCAGATGACGCCGTGGCCCGTTTTTGGCTGTCTGTTCTACGCCGTCTTGTTTGCCCTGACCACCAGCCCTTTCTGGTGGCCCTACGAAGCGCCCCTGCCCACTTTCATGATGCCGCTCTATATTGCCATTTTTGGCAGCGGCGGCCTGCTGATCGTTGTTAGCGCCCTGTGGCAGCTGTGGCAGGCGGTGGTGCAGCGGCAGGAGTTTCAACATGGTCAGATCGCCCAGGCCACCGGCGCAGTGCGCGCCACCCGTAAGGGGTACGCCGCCTACGCTGCCGGCGTCAAGCTGCGGGCGCATCTGCAAAAAGTAGATTTATTGCCTGGCGCTTACCATTTTTACTACTTTCCCCGCAGCCGTTATTTGCTCTCGGCCCAACCGCTTGATCCCGACGTGAGCGCCGGGCAGGCTAATTTACAGCAGAATTTGGGCCGTACATTTCGCTTTAATGACAATGACCTGACGGCTAACCGCGCCGGGCAGCTTTCACCGCGGCAGCGACTGCGGCTGCTGTGGCGGATTGGTGGGTACAGCCTGTTGTTGATGGGGCTGGTGACGATTGCTACCGCCATGGTGGTGGCTTCGACGACAACGACTGAGGGGCGGATGACCTGGTGGCAGATTGGTATATTGGGGCTGGCTCTGGTGACGGCGCTCGGTTGGCTCGCGCATACTCTGGTGATGCTGATAATGGATTTACTGCGGGGGCAAATGAAAACGGCCGTTGGTCGCGTTCACGTCCATACCAGGTCACAAGGGCGCGGTGTGCAGGTTTACTACGTGGTGAACGGCATCGAGTTACCGGTCAAGGCCAGCGCCTACTACGCGCTTGTGGACGGGCTGCAATATCGCGTCTATTATACATCTCGTTCCAAGACGCTTATGAGCATTGAACCTGTATAAACAAAAGCATGGGGATGATGAGCGCCATGAAGATAGCCTTTCGTCGTAAGGTGGCGCTCAGGTAAACTCCGAATAATCACCTACAACTATGCTATTTGCTGTAGCCAATCTGTCATAACGGCGTGATAGACGGCCGTTCGTTCCGAAGTAGGCAGGTGACCGACGCCGGCAAAGACCTGTTTCTCGCTGCCAGGCACGCGCCCGGCGATCAGATGCCCTTGCGCCGGGGGCACAATGGGATCGTGATCGCCAAACAGCGCCAACGTTGGCGCATCAATTTGCGGCAGCCAGGCGCTAATGTCCACGTCTGGCATTCGTTGAAACCAATGCAGCATGGCGTCAATATCTAACTGCTGCGTGGCGGGATAATTCAGCGCCAGAAAAGGTCCCAACGCAGGATGTTTGTAAATGGCCTGCCGATCATGGGCATAGAGGCCAAGCGCCTGGCGGTAAACCCATTGGCTGCGCGTCAAGATGCGCATATTCAGCTTGAACAAAGATCGTCCGGCTGCCCCACTGCGGGATAACATTTGCAATAATCCCAAAGCGCCAGTCCAACGGCCGTGCGCAAACCCGGCAATGCTGCAAACCCCCTTCACCAACGCTGGCGCAGTGGCCGCCACAGCCAGCGCCGCGAACCCCCCGGTCGAATGCCCAACCAGGATGGCGGGCTGCCCACCGGTCAGTTGGCGGATGGCCTCGCTGAGCAGGCGGGTGATCAATTCTGGGGTTAATTCGGCCGTCTGAAAACCACCGGGAAAGCTGGCAGGATAATGCCCCGGCAGGCTTAACGAATACCAGGGATAATCGGCCAGCAGCGGGATTTGCCCCACCTCCCACATGCTGACAGAAGCGGTGATGCCATGCAGGAAGATAACCGGCGTTTTGTCTTGCCCGGCGTTGTAGGCCAGGGCGACAATTGTATGCCCGTCGAGTTGGAATTCGTGTTGACGGCCGTTTGCCAGCATCGTTTACCTCCGTGTAAACAAAGTTGGTTGCAGAATTCGACGTGAAACGCGAGGCGGTTCATAACATGTCGCGTTTCACGCCTGTTCTAAAAAGGAAACAACAGCGGCAGCACCAGGATAACGGCCAGCAGGGCGATAAAAATCAGCGGAATGCCAACCTTCATATAATCAGTAAACCGATAACTTCCCGCGCCCATAACCAACGTGTTCACCGGCGAAGCGACCGGCGTGGCGAAGGCCATGGAAGCGGCAATGGCTATCGCCATCAGAAAAGCGTAAGGCTCAACCCCTAAATCTCTGGCGGAAACGATAGCAATAGGGGCAATGATGACGGTCGTCGCCGTATTACTAAGAAACTGCGTGAACAGTGACGTCAGCAAGAACAACCCGCCAAGCACGGCCAATGGGCCAATATCCCCCAACGTGTTGACCAGCCCGTGTGCGGCAATGTCCACCAGCCCTGCTTTTTCCAAAGCCGTACTCATGGGCAGCATCCCGGCAATCAGCACGATGCTTTTCCAATCAATGGCCTGGTACGCTTCGTCCATACTGAGGCAGCCTGTGAGCACCATCAACAGAGCGGCCAGCATACTGGCCTGGGCGGTGGGCATCACGTTGAAGATCAAGATGACGACCATACCCAGCAAAATGAGTAGGGCAACCAATGCTTTTTGACGATTGGGCGCGCCGATCATCGCTTCTGGCTGCCCCATGACGACGAAATCACGCCGCTGTTTTTTGAGCTGCAAAATATTTTTCCACGGCCCCTGCACCAGAATGATGTCGCCAAAACGAAGCTTGGTATCTTTGATGTCCAGGCTGCGTTTGGCGGTGGGGCCACTGATGCCGAGGACGGAAAGCTTGTAACGGGTGCCAAACTGCGCCTCGACGATGGTCTGGCCGATCAGGCTGGAACGTGGGGGAATGATCACTTCCACAATGCCCACTTCGTCGTTGAGGAGGGATGTCGTGTGGCTGCTGTCTTGCACCGGCTGCACGGCCAGGTTCCAGCGCGTGGACATCTGCGTCATTTGCTGGTCGTTGCCCTGGACGATGAGCAGGTCGTCTAGTTCGATGAGGGTGTCGGGCATGGGTTGGATGGAGGTGCGAGTGGGCAACGGCCGTTCCTCTTCCCGCCGCCGTCCCCACACCAACTGCAACCGGGCGCGCGGCTCCTCCAGCCGTTGGATGTCAATGACTGTGACGCCAAATTCCTGCCGCAAATCCGCTGCGGCCAATGTTTTGCCCACCAGGTCCGATTCCCGCCGCACGCGCAGGCGAAACAGGTTGTCGGGCAGGCGATACAGGTTCACCAACTCCTCTGGCGTGGCGACGGGTTGGCTGTCAAGCGGCGCGCGCCGGTCGGGCAGCCAGCGCCGCGCAAAAATGACGACATACCCAATGCCCAGCACGATAAGCACCAAACCCATAGGCGTGTAGCTGAAGAACGAAAAGGGTCGCAATCCTTGTTCTTGCAATACATCGCTGACAATAATGTTGGGCGGCGTGCCGATGAGGGTGGCGGCGCCGCCGAGCAGCGAGCCATACGCCAATGGAATGAGCAGTTTGGACGGCGCGATCTTGGCGCTGCGCGCCAGGATGATGACCGCCGGCAGCAGCACGGCAACGGTGCCGGTATCGCTCATGAAGCAGGAGAGCAAGGCGACGGCGATCATGAGCACGACAATCAGGCGCATCTCGCTGTTACCGGCGACTTGTAAGACGCGCCGCCCCACCATGCCCGCCAGCCCCGTTTGCAGCACCGCCCCGCCAACAATAAACAAGGAAGCGATGGTAAGTACGGCCGAATTGGAAAAGCCAGCCAACGCTTCCCCTGTAGACAAAACGCCGCTGAGCATGAGGACAACAACCACCCCCAGGGCTACCACGTCTACCCGCAGCCACTCTGTCACAAATAAAATAATGGCAATAATCAGAACAGCTAAAACAAACCAGGTTTCTCCGGTCATTTTCTCCTCGTAACGTTGTAAAGCCCGGCCTCTTCGCCATTGGTCAGGCTTTTAGATTAACGCTGCATGAGCGTCAAGCCTTCTACCATACCACAAAAATTGGTAATCGGTAATTTGGTAATCGGTGAAGGGTGAACGGCGTCGCGCGGAATACATGCAGCGCCATGTGATGTTTGCGTAGCGACTATACACACAGCTATACTTCCCTCATACGTTTTTTGGAATAATTCGACATTTTGCCAGAGTTAGCATGTTCAACGACCCGTCACGGCAAATGATATAGTACCTTTCAAGTCAGATGCTTGCCCGTCGAGCAAGAATCTTTAACGCAAAGATGCAAAGAAACAAAGACGCAAAGGTTTTTTTCTTTGTCTCTTTCCATCCTTTGGGTCTTTGCGTTAAATTCTTTTCTGGTTTGTCCAGGTTAGGTAGTAACGAATATGGATCAGGCGCAGTTGTTGGAAGACCTGACACAAAATTTGGCCGAGTCTGATTTGCGCGTTTTTTGCGGGCGGCTGGGTGTCAACTATGCGGAGTTGGCCGGTTATCAGTTGCATGACAAGGTGCAGCGTTTGCTTGGGCTGATGGCAAACCAGGGGCGGCTGCCGGAGTTGGTGGGAGAATTGATTCGGATACGGCCGTATCTCGCCGTTAAATATGATAGCAAGGATCGCCTGAGCTGGCTGGAACAGGTCAGCATGGGCATGGGGCCGAACACACCGCCTCAAATTACCGCGAATCTGAGCCAACTGCGTGATGTGGATGATGAACGGTCACTACTTATTGGCGATGGAACCACCCAACAAAGCCTGAAACCTGTGCTGGAATCCCCGACAACCATCTGGGATGCAGAAAAATATGCCACCCCTCCCGCCCCAATTAAACCGATTCCGGCAATGCCTACCCCGCCTGGCGTGCGTAACCCGTACCAGGTTGAGGGAATGGTGAGCGACGCGGCCGATTTTTATGGGCGCACGGCCGTTCGTCGTCAACTGTGCGCCCGTCTGCAAAATATGGGCAGCAGCGCCATCATCGGTTTCCCACAAATGGGCAAGTCGTCGCTGCTCCATTATGTCAGCCATCACGAACCGTTCGACGCGGCCTGGCGCTTTTTATTTGCCTGGGTGTCCTTAAAAACCGAGCAGTTCGCCAACCTGACCGAACTGCTGAACGCTGTGCTGCGAAAGTGGTATGCGGCGATGGGGCAGCAGCGGTTCCCGGCAGTGGATGGCCTGGATAATTTTGTGCGCCAGGTGCGCTTTTTAGGGCAGAGCGGATATCGCCCGGTGTTATGCCTGGATGATTTTGAGGCGCTGCTGCAACGGCCGCTGCCCGCAACCGACGATCTGCTCGAAATGTGGCTAACATTGGGCAACGCCGGACGCCTGGCTTTGTTGGTGACGGCTGGACGCCCGCTGGCCGATGTGATGAAAGCGGGTGGGTTTCATTCTGGGCTAACCAGCATTTTTGCGCAGGTAGATTTAGACCTGCTTTCAGAGCAAGAGGCGCGTGACCTGGTACAAAAACCCGCTTTGCGTCAGGGCGTCTCCATTGCGCCCGAAATTGTGACCGATCTGCTGCATTATTGCGGCCGGCATCCCTATTATTTGCAGTTGGGCGCTTATTATCTGTTCCCGGAGTTGTGGCGGCAAAACAGCCTGACGCCGGCCATACGCGCCTTATTTCAGCAAGCGGCCGTTTCCTCCTGGCGCACGCTATGGGCGCACCTCACCTCACTGCAACGAACCCTCTTATCACAACCCTTGCAAGTAGATGCCCCATTGGTTGTGGCGCGCCAATATCGTATCCTGGCGCGTTATGGCATCCTGGTCGAAACTGGCAATCAATACGAATTGTTTAGTGAAGCCTTTGCCGAATGGCGGCAGCAGAACTAACCGTTCAGACCGGACAGGCTTTACCAGTCAGGTCTCTGTTGGAAGGACTTTCATGGATAAATTGTTTTTCATGCTCGGTTCACTCATGATGTTTCTCGGCGTTGGCGCCGGCGCATTTGGTGCGCATGGCCTCAGCAGTTATCTGGAAAAATACAACTTTGTGGGCACGTTTGAAACGGCCGTGCGCTACCACATCTACCACGCCCTGGCCCTCTTCATCGCCGGCTGGGCGGCGCAAAAATGGCCTGGCTCTTTACCCACCTGGGCCGGCTACCTGTTCGCCATTGGCATTCTCTTCTTCTCCGGCAGCCTCTACCTGCTCATCGCCACCCGTGCCCGTTGGCTGGGGGCCATCACCCCTCTCGGCGGCGCCGCCTTCCTCGCCGGCTGGGCGCTGCTCTTCCTCACCGCCTGGCGCGCCCAATAACCACTAATCCCCACTCGTCACTCGTCACTCGTCATGGATTACATCAAAATTTACGAAGTCGGCCCCCGCGACGGGCTGCAAAACGAACACAACCTGATTCACACGCCACAAAAAAAGTGGCTGGTTGACGGTTTGGTTCAGGCCGGCCTCAAACACATCGAGCTGACCAGCTTTGTCCATCCCAAATACGTGCCGCAAATGGCCGATGCCGACGTGATGATGGATCACGCCACGCAAACCTACCCTGACAGCGGCGTACAGTTCATCGGCCTCGTCTTCAACCAGCGCGGCTATGACCGCGCCCTGGCTACCGGCTGTAACTCGATGGCTTTTGGCGTGGCCGTCAGCGACACCTTTAGCCAGGAAAACACGCGCATGTCCCCGGCGCGCGCTCTGGAAATCACCCGCGATCTGGTAGCACAGGCGCGGCGGGATGGCATCTGGACGCGCGTTTACCTGATGACCGCCTGGGTGTGTCCCTTTGAAGGCCCCATCAACCCCTGGCGCACCATCAACCTGGCAGAGCGCATCTGGGAATTGGGCATTGATGAATTGGCCGTCGCCGACACCATTGGTCATGCGCACCCGCTGGAAGTAGGCAGCCTGATGGAAGAGTTGGGCAAGCGGTTGGACATGAGCCGTCTCGCCGTGCATTTGCACGACACGCAAGCGATTGGGCTGGCGAATGCGACCACCGCTTTGCAGGCAGGGGTGCGCATTTTTGACAGCAGTATTGGCGGCCTGGGTGGCTGCCCGTTTGCGCCAGGGGCGGCCGGCAACCTGGCAACGGAAGACCTGGTACATCTCTGCTACAAAATGGGCATTGGCTCCGGCGTTGATTTCAACCGCTTGTGGGAGATTATTTACGAGATGGAGACGTGGGTGCAGCGGCCAGTGGGCGGCCGTATTCGCGCCTGGTGGGAAAGCGTTTGCGCCACCAAACCAGACCTGACCTTTGAGACGTAAGGTAACTATACGATTTGCGATTTGCGATTTACGATTGGCTTGCCCCCTGACAAGCTATGAGAAAACCCCCAATCTTTTTCTTAATATCTATACTAAGGAATGGCACTTCAATAAGTTGGTCAAGATTGGTTC
The DNA here is from genome assembly GCA_014879875.1 of Anaerolinea sp. Classification (GTDB taxonomy): domain Bacteria; phylum Chloroflexota; class Anaerolineae; order Promineifilales; family Promineifilaceae; genus JACSRF01. The sequence continues at coordinate 108 of JACSRF010000223.1, read as the reverse complement.
AATCTTCGGAGATTGAACCAATCTATATGGGCAAATTATTTAATTAGATCGCTTAAACCACTGCCTCTGGCAGTGGAACAATAAAAGGTTCTACCAGTGTAGTGAATA
>JACSRF010000377.1 GCA_014879875.1 Anaerolinea sp. | reverse complement strand
GCGCCAAGATCGACAAAAAATTGTCGATCTTGTAAACACGGATGGGAAAAACACGGTTTTTTGGGGCTTCCGTGTCACGGACAAACTGGAAGTTTGTCCTACATTAGAGGTATGATGATGAACGAACGACTGCAAGAAACGGTGCGCTGGGCTTATGCGCAGGCAACGGCCGTGCGCGACCATTTTGATCAGGCAGGGATAAAGCCGGACGATATTCAGACGATGGCCGATTTAGCCCGCATTCCCGTGATGTCCAAAGATGCCGTGATCGCCATGCAGCAGGCCAATCCCCCCTTTGGCGGGCTGTTGGCCGTGCCCATGAGCGATCTGCGCCATATCTTCTTCTCCCCTGGCCCACTCTATGAACCGGACAACGGCGATGATCCCTCGTTGTTGCGGATGACCCAGCTTTGCCTGCAACAGACCGGCTTCCAGGCGGGCGACGTTGTGCTGAATGCCCTTTCCTACCATTTAGTACCGGCCGGGCTGCTGCTCGATCAAGCGTTGGTCGGCCTGGGCTGCACGGTCGTTCCCGGTGGCGTAGGCAACAGCGATCTGCAACTGAAAATGATGGCCGATTTGGGCGTAACCGGTTATGTGGGCACGCCCAGCTTTTTAATGAGCCTGATCCAAAAAGCGGAGGAGAACGGACGGCCGTTCAGCGAGCATTTTAAGCTGCGCCGGGCGCTCGTCACCGCCGAACCCCTGCCACCCTCGCTGCGCCAGACGTTGACCGAGCAATATGGCCTGACCGTTGGCAATGGCTACGCGACGGCCGAACTGGGTTTCCTGGCGCTTAATGTGGGCGGCGGCCTGGCGATGCAGCTTTTACCGGAGCCGATTGTGCAAATTGTAGACCCGGACAGCGGCCAAACGGTTGGGCCGGGCGAAGCGGGCGAAGTGGTCGTGACCAATTTTAGCCATGCCTATCCGTTGATCCGCTTGGGCACGGGCGATCTCGCTTTGAATCTTGACCCGAATCCCGGCCAAAGTCGGCAGGAGGAACGCGCCATTATCCTGGTCGGGCGCTGTGGCGAGGCGGTGAAGGTGCGGGGGATGTTTGTGCATCCCAACCAGCTTCGTTTTGCTGTCGGGCAGGTGGCCGGGGTGGCAGCGGCGCAGGCGGTCATCACCCGGCCAGAGAATCGGGATCATTTTCTGTTGCAGGTTGTGTTAGCCGGGGGAGAGGATCAGGCGACGGCCGTTGACAAATTGACCGCCGCCGTGCAGGCGACCTGCCGGGTGCGGCCAGATCACGTAAACATTGTGAGCAGCGATAGTTTGACAGCCGGCAGCGCGACGATCCAGGATGAACGCCGGTGGACGTGACGGCCGGTGGACGTGACGGTCCGTGGTCGTGACGGCCGGTGGACGTCGCGCCAGTACGCGCGTGAGGGGGGAACCGATTCCTGACGCAAGATGACGAATACGGCCGTTTCCGTTAAAATTTGTCGCTTGCCGCCTGGGCCAGGCAATTGTTACGCTTCTGTAAGAATTGGCGTGTATAACAGGATGGCAAGAAATCGAGGGGCCGCGCCATTGCGTCACGCCCTGCACAAACTGGATAATGCGTGTGAGCGAAGCAGAGACAACTAACCAGACGGAAACGGCCGTTTCCCTTCATGCAGAAACGGCCGTCTCCTCTCAGACGGAAACGGCCGTTTCCCCCTCACCATCGCCCCAACCTCGTCCCGTTTCCTGGGAAGGGTTGGCCGTCGTTTTCCTATTCCTCATCCTCGTCCTGGCCGCCTATTTCCGCTTCACCGGCCTGAACTGGGACGAGGCATACCATCTGCACCCCGACGAACGCTTCCTCACCGATACCGCCAGCCTGCTGCGGCCGGTGGAGAATCCGCTCGATTACCTGCGCACTTCCCAATCCACCCTCAACCCGTACAACGTGGGCAAGTCGTTGTTTGTGTACGGCAACTTCCCGATGACCGTCACCCGCTACGCCGGTGAATGGCTGCACGCCCTTTGCACCGACCTGAATTGGGAGTGCCAATACGCTTATAACAGCTACAATGGCATTCATCTCGTCGGCCGTTTTCTCTCCGGGCTGATGGATTTGGTGGGGATTGGCTTTCTTTTCTTGTTGGGCCGCCGCCTCTACGATTGGCGCGTGGGGCTGCTGGCGGCGCTGCTGCACGCCCTGGCCGTCATGCCCATCCAGCAATCCCACTTTTTCACGATGGACAATTGGGCGGCCGGGTTGACGGTGGTGACGCTGTATACGGCCGTGCGTGCCGCTACCCTGGGCGATAAAGAGAGCCGTTTCCGCCCCGGCTGGTATATCCTGTTCGGCCTCAGCTTTGGCCTCACCCTGGCGTCGCGCGTCAACGTTGCCCCGCTGGGGGGGATGATCGGGCTGGCGGGCCTCATCTGGTTGGCGCGACAGGGGCACGACCTGACCCATTTTGCCGGCTGGCGCGCCCTGCTGCGCGGTCAGGGCGTGCTGGATGTGCAGCGCGTGATCATCGGCGGGCTGTTGGCCGTCGCCTTCACCCTGCTCGCCTTCCGCCTGGCGCAGCCCTACGCCTTCACCGACGCCGGCCTGGCGCGGCAGCTCGGTTTGGAACAGAGCGGCGTCGAACCGGGCGGATTGGAACTGTTCCTCCGTTCCCTTATTGGTCTCAACCCTCAATTCCTCGCCAACATGGAGGAAATTCAACGGCTGCAAGCGCCCGAAGCGAGTTTCCCCCCGGCGCTGCAATGGACTGACCGCGCGGCCATCCTCTTCCCCCTGACCAACATGATTCTCTACGGCATGGGCGTCACGGCGGCCATCGCTGCCTGGCTCGGTTTTGCCTGGGCGTTGTGGCGCATTGCCACCTTGCGCCCCGACTGGGCGGCGCACCTGATCCCCGTCGCCTGGAGCGGCGGCTATTTTCTCTTCATCGGCATCCGTTGGGTGAAATCTATCCGCTACTTTTTGCCCATTTACCCCACGCTGTTTTTGTTGGCCGGGTGGGCGGTGTTTATGCTGGTGGATAGGATGATGGCGCGACGCGGGGAGGGGGAAACGCAGCGACGCGCTTTCATCCCGTCGCTCCTCGCCGTATTGCTCCTTCTGCTTGTTGCGCTGCCCAGTTTTTTGTGGGCGAACAGCTTTGTGCGCATTTACCAGAACCCGGTGACGCGAGTGGCGGCGTCGGATTGGATTTTTGAGAATGTGCCCAGCGGGGCGACGTTGCTTTATGAAACGGCCGTCGGCGCGCGCGAGCTGCAGTTACCCCTGAAATATTTCGAGTTCCAGCCGGGCGGCGTCCCGTTGACCCTTTCCTTTACCATGCCAGAAGATGGGACGATGACGGCCGTGCGCTTCAACTATTTGAGCGCCCCCGCCTACAACCCCGATGGCAGCCAGCCCCCGACGACATTACAGGTGGCACTGCATGGGGGGCGGCAGGTGGAGGCGACGCTGAACCTGACAGACGTGGAGCAGGCGGTGACGGTTGGGTTGTGGGCGACGGCCGTTCCCGCCGGTTCGCAGCAGCAGCTTGTGGTCCAGGTCAGCGGCAGCCCCATCCGCGCCAACACCAGCATCTTGATGAACGAGCATTGGGATGATTTGCTGCCGATTAGCACCAACGGCCGTAACGCCTACGGCAGCTATTACACCGAAGTGAGCGGCGGGCAGCGCCCCGTCACCCATCAGGACAACGATGACAAGCGGCGCGAGGCGCTGCAATGGCTGGATGAGGCGGATTACATCATGATCAGCAGCCAGCGCGCGCTGTGGCATCTGCCGCGCCTGCCCTTGATGTACCCGCTGATGGTGCGCTATTACGAATGGCTCTTTGATGGCGCGCTCGGCTTTGAATTGGTGGCGCAGTTCCACGCCACGCACCCGATCGGCCCGCTTTATTTCAGCGACACCGGCGGGGCCATCGCCTGGGGCGCAGCGCCCGACGTGGGCTGGCCGCCGCCGCCGGAATGGGCGGCCGAAGAAGCGTTCAGCGTGTATGATCATCCGCCGGTGTGGATTTTCCGCAAAACGGCCGCTTACAACCACGAGCGCGCCGCCGACTTGCTTGGCAGCATTGACCTGAGCAACCCCATTTTCATGAATCCGCTGCAAGCGACGCAAGCGCCGAATGGCCTGATGCTGACGGCGGAACGGTGGGCGACGCAGCGCGCCGGGGGCACGTTCGGCGACATTTTCGCCGTAGATGGGGCGCTGAACCGTCACCCCGCGCTGGCGGCGCTGGTCTGGTGGCTGGCGGTGATCGGGTTGGGCTGGCTGGCCTTTCCCATCACTTTCGTCTTGCTGCGCGGGCTGCCGGACAAGGGGTATGCGCTGGCGCGGATTTTGGCGCTGCTGTTCATCTCTTACTTTGGCTGGATTCTCGCCAGTTATGACGTGCTGCCAAATACGCGGGGGACGCTGCTGCTGGGAACGGCCGTCATGGGTCTGCTCTCTGTGCTCTTTTATGTGCGCCACCGGCGCGCCATTGCGGCGTGGGTGGGGCAAAACGTGGCGTACATCGGCGTGGCGGAATTGGTCGGCGCATTGCTCTACCTGCTGTTGATCGGCGTGCGCCTGGGCAACCCCGACGTGTGGGACGTAATCTGGGGCGGTGAGAAACCGATGGACTTGAGTTATTTTACGGCCGTGCTCAAATCTACCACCTTCCCCCCCTACGACCCCTGGCACGCGGGCGGCTACATCAACTACTATTATTATGGCTTCGTCTACGTGGGCAGCCTCACCAAACTGCTCGGCGTCATCCCGGCGCTGGCTTACAACCTCATCTTGCCCATGCTGTTCAGCTTCACCGGCCTCGGCGTCTTCTCCATCGCCTACAATTTGGTCGCCAGCCGCGCCCCTTCGACAAGCTCAGGGGCCGACTCTTCGACAAGCTCAAAGGCCGGCTCTTTGATAAGTTCAGGGGATGGCCTGGCGACAAGCTCCAAAACAACTCCGCATTCTGCACTCCGCACTGCGCGCTCCGCATTCCACTCCCGCGCCGTCGCCGCCGGTCTCATCGCCATGACCCTGGCGGTGTTGCTGGGCAACCTGGCGCAGGTGGGGGTGTTGGGCAATGCGTGGTATCGGGCGGGCAACGATGCTTTAGGCAACGTGCCGCTGGTGGGCGCCTTGCTGCGCACGCTGGATGGCGGCGTGAAGATTATTGGCGGGAAGCCCGCGCCCATCTACCCTGGCGATTGGTTTTGGACGGCCTCGCGGGCGATCAATGCCAATCCGGGCGAGGTGGGGCCGATTACGGAGTTCCCGTTCTTCACCTTCCTCTACGGCGATTTGCACGCGCACATGATCAGCCTGCCCCTGACCCTTTTGGCGTTGGGCTGGGCCGTCGCTCTGGCGCTGCAAGCGCCCGCGTCGGGCGTCGGGCGTCGGGTGTCGGGGGGAGAGGTGGCGGCGCAATGGCTGTTGGGTGGGCTGGCAATTGGCGCGCTGCGGGCGACGAATACGTGGGATTGGCCGACTTACCTGGTCATTGGCGGGTTGGCGGTGGCGTACTGGGTGTGGCGGAAGGAAAACGGCCGTTTCACCCTCAGCGTCATCTTGCAAACCATCATCCTGGCGGCGCTGTTGTTTGGCCTTTCTGTGCTCGCCTTTTGGCCGTTTGCCACCCATTACGGCACGGCGTACAGTAGCGTATCCCTGTGGGGGGGCAGTTATACTTACCTGAAGAACTACCTGACCGTTTACGGGCTGTTTTTGCTCTTCGTCGTCACCCATCTGGCGCGTGAATTCCGCGCCTGGACGCGGACATGGACGTTTGACGGGCTGCGCCGCTTTGAACCGGCCGGCGCGGCGCTGATTGTGGCGCTGGTCGCTTACGTCGTGCTGCTGCTGGCGCTGGTGGCGCGCGGCTACTGGATTGCGCCGGTGGCGTTGACGCTGATTGTGACGGCCGGTTTGTTGGGGCTGCGGCGCGATCTGCCCCCGGCGCGGCGCATTGTCCTCATCCTCATCGCCGCGGCGCTGGGCTTAACGCTGGCGGTGGAGATTGTGGTACTGGATGGGGACGTTGGGCGCATGAACACGGTGTTCAAGTTTTACATGCAGGTGTGGATTTTGTTGAGCGTGGTGGGCGGGGTAACGGCCGTCTGGCTGTGGCCGTCGCTGCAAAGACGGGGCAACGTGACGCGCCTGCTGTGGCAAACGACGTTGGGGCTGCTGCTCTTCGCCGCTTTCCTTTACCCGGTGTTGGCGACGCAGGCCAAGTGGAATGTGCGCATGAACAAAGACGCGCCGCACACGCTGGATGGCATGGCCTTCATGCAAACGACTTCCTACGCCGATACCAACAGTTCAACCATTCCTCTGGTGTATGATTATGAAGCGATCCAGTGGATGTACCGCAACATTGACGGTTCGCCGGTGATTGTGGAAGGGCACAGCCATAGCAATGGCGGCTTCAGTGAGTATCGCAGCATCACCAGCCGCGTGGCGATGTATACGGGGCTGCCGGCTGTCGTTGGGTGGGATTGGCACCAGCGGCAGCAGCGTGCGACGGTCCCCGGCTGGCTGGTGAGCAACCGCGTCAGCGAGGTTAATGCCTTTTACAACACGACCAACATGCAGCAGGCGCTCAACTTTTTGCGCAAATATGAGGTGCAGTATGTGTACGCCGGGCAGCTTGAATGGGTGTATTATTCCCCAGAAGGGATGAATAAGTTTGACGAGATGGTACAGCTTGGCTATTTGCAGGAGATGTACCGGAATAAGGGCGTTAGTGTTTATCGGGTGGTAGGGGGATCGTGAACCGTGAACCGTAATCCGTGAACCGTAATCGGTAATCTGTGAGCCGTGATCCGTGAAGAGAGGCGCGTCATGGGTCACACAAGAATGAGTATGCTTCCATTTTCTGATTTTTTCGCGGTAATTCGTTGGTGGGCGGCGCTGCTGCTGGTGGGCACGGCCGTTTTGCCGTTGACCTGGACGATTTTCCGTTCCTTGCCGGAGCGGGGGTATGCCTTCACGAAGATGGTGGGGCTGCTGTTGGTGAGCTACCTGTTCTGGCTGTTGGGGAGTCTGGGCGTTTTGCGCAATGATTTAGGGGGGATATGGGTGGCGCTGGGGTTGGCGACGGCCGTTTCCTGGTGGGCGTATACCACGCAGCGGCGCCGAGATGCAGCGGCGCCAGGGTTGCGGGCGTGGCTGCGCGCCAATCGGGGGCAGGTCATCTTGACCGAACTGCTTTTCCTGGCGCTGTTTGCGCTGTGGGTGTGGGTGCGGGCGCAAAATCCGGCCATCCTCAACACAGAAAAGCCGATGGAGTTCGCTTTTTTGAATGGCATCGGCCGCAGCGCCACCATGCCCCCGCTCGACCCCTGGCTGTCGGGTTATGCCATCAGCTATTACTACTTCGGCTATGTGATGACCTCGCTGCTGGCGCGGCTGGCGGCCGTGCCGGAGTATATCGCCTTTAACCTGAGCATCGCCTGGCTGGTGGCGGGCGCCGGGAGCGGCGCTTTTGGCCTCGTCTACAACCTGGTGGCCGGAATTAATAATCGCCAAGACGCAGAGAGCGCAAAGGAAGAAGAGAACGCCCCCGCGTCCGCCCACCGTCTCGCGCTCCTGCTCGGCCTGGTGGCGGCGTTGGCGCTGCCTATTGTGGGTAATCAGCAAATAACGCTGGAGATGCTGCATGGGAATGGGGCGGGAACGGCCGCTTTCTGGCAATGGCTCGACGTGCGCGACATCAACGGCGTGCCGCAAGCCGAGACGACGCCGCGCTATGAGAGCAGCAGTTGGTGGTGGTGGCGCTCCTCACGGGTCATTCATGAGCATCATTTGTCCGGCCGTTCCGAAGAAGGGTTGGAACCCATTGTCGAATTTCCCGGTTTCAGCTTCGTTTTAGGCGACATGCACCCGCACGTCTTGGCGCTGCCGTTCGCCTTTTTGAGCCTGGCAGTGGCCTATGTGTGGTTCCAACAAAGCGGCGATTTACGATTTGCGATTGACGATTTACGATTGACGATTGACGATTGGCGCGCTCATCAATTGTTAATCCTTTTTACGGCGGTGGTGTTGGGGGGGCTTTCCTTCCTCAATACGTGGGATGTGTTGATTCATCTGTTTGTGGTGTTGGGGGCGTATGTGCTGGCGCGGCAGCGGCGCGAGGGGTGGCGGCGGGAGCTGTTTGCGGAGGCGTTCTGGTTGGCGTTGGTGCTGCTGCTGCTGTTTGTGGCGCTCTATTTGCCCTTTTACCTGGGCTTCAAGTCGCAGGCGGGCGCGCCCTTTTTGCTGCCGATGTTGATGCGCCCGACGCGCCTGAGCCATTTTTTGATTATTTTTGCGATGCCGCTGACCGGTGTGGTGACGCTGCTGCTGACGCTGTTCGCGCGGCGGCGGGGGCGGGGCTGGCAAAGAGGGTTGGTGACGGCCGTCGCCCTCTTCTGCGCCCTTTTCCTATTGATGGGGCTGCTCGGTTGGGTGATCGCCAGCAGCGCCGACGGGTGGCGTGTGATCAACCTGGCCCAAGAGTTGGGGATTACACTGTCGCCGCATCCGGAAACGGCCGTTGCCTTTGGCTGGGGCCTGCGTGCTGTGCTCGCCCTGCTGCCGGCCATCCTCGGCGCGCGCCTGGCTTACCCGGCGTTGACGCTGTTTTTGCTGGCGCTGGTGGCGTTGGTGGTGGCGTTGTGGCAAGAAGATAAAGAGGAGGCGTGGAACTGGAAAGACGCGGAACAGCGGGTTTCGCCATTGCCGTTTGCGCTGCTGCTTGTCTTTACCGGGGCGCTGTTAACGTTAGGGCCGGAGTTCGTTTATTTGCGTGATAATTTTGGCGTGCGCCTGAATACGATGTTCAAGTTTTATTATCAGGCGTGGACGTTGTGGGGCGTGGCCGGGCTGTTTGCGCTGGGGTATTTGTGGCAGCGGGCAAAAGGCAGCGCGTTGGTCGCCAGTGTGATGTATGGGGCGATGTTCCTGCTGGCGCTGCTCTTTCCTATTTATGGGGTGCAGTCGCGCGCGGCGGAGTATCGTGGCCCGGCGACGGCCGAGACGCGCCAGCCGCTGACGCTGGATGGCCTGGCCTATTTGCTGCCATACCGGGCGTATGAATATGAGGCGATTATGTGGCTGCGGCAGAATGTGGCCGGCGCGCCGGTTATTTTGGAAGCGGTGGGCGGGCAATATTCGGATTACGGCCGTATTGCCGCCAGCACGGGGTTGCCCACTGTGTTGGGCTGGGCCGGGCATCAGTACCAGTGGCGTGGCCCAGATACCCCGGAACCAGGTGCAAGGGAAACGGCCGTGAAGCAAATTTACACTGACCCCAGTTGGGAATTAACCACCTTGCTGTTGGACCAGTACAACGTGGCCTACATTTACGTGGGCGAGCGGGAGATGAGCGCCTACGGGCCACAAGTTCACGCTAAATTTGGCGACCTGTTGGAGGTGGCTTACAGCAACGATGGCGTGGTTATCTACCGTTGGCAGACGAAGTAAGGATGAAGGATGAAAGCATCTCATAATTTATCTTCCATAATTTCTTTTAAGGAGAGTCAATTTGGTGATTGAAGATTGGCGCGGAGAGCAAGTGTGGCAGCGGGTGACGGTGGCCGATGGACTGCTGCTGCTGATCGGGTTGGTGGCGGCCGTGCTGCGCCTGACGAATCTGGGCGGTTTGCCGTTGTCGCCGGCGGAAGCGGAGGCGGCGTTGGGGGTGTGGCAGTTGTGGCAGCCGGGGGGAACGGCCGGCGCCATTCACAGCCCTGCCTATTTCACCCTGACGGCGCTGCTGACGCAAATTTTGGGCGATAGTGATGCTGTGATGCGGCTGGTTCCGGCGTTGTTTGGCGTGGGCGTGACGCTGCTGCCCTGGCTGCTGCGGGCGCGCCTGGGGCCGGTGGGGATGCTGGTGACAAGCTTGCTGCTGGCTGTGTCGCCGTTGGGAACGGCCGTGGCGCGCGTGGTCGGCGGGGATAGCATCGCCCTCTTTGCGCTGCTGCTGTTGTTTGTCGCCTGGCTGCGCTATGAGGACTCGACGGCCGTTACCGGCACAGAGCCGGGTGATACGCGCTGGCTGTACGTGTTCATGGGGGCGTTGGCGTTGGGGCTGACCAGTTCGCCCCTGTTTTATGGCGGGCTGCTGACGCTGCTGTTGGCATGGCGGCTGAATCTGGCGGTGGAGCCGTCGCTGTTTGGCCTGTATGACGAAACGTGGCCGCGACGGGAGGCCTGGCGGCGGACGGCCGTGTTTGGCCTGGTCATCTTCGTGGCGTTGGCGTCGTTGTTCTTGTGGTATTTGCCCGGATTGGGCGGCGCGGCGGCGTTGTTGGGGGATTGGCTGCGTGCGTTTGCGTCGCCAGGGGGCGGCGTGCAGGCGTGGCTGAATCCGCTGCTGACGTTGGCGCGCTATGAGACGATGCTGGCGACGGTGGGGCTGTTGGCGGTGGTCTGGGCGGTGTGGCAAAGCCGGGCGCTGGCGACGTTCAGCGTGTTGTGGCTCGGCTTGCTGCTGTTGTTGGCGTTGTTGCAGCGGCAGGCGTTGGGGAATGTGCTGTTGTTGACGCTGCCTGGGTATTTGTTGTTGGGCGCGTTGGCGGAAACGGCCGTCGCCGATTTGCGTGACCGGCTTGCCTGGCTGTTTACGGCGGGGCTGCTGTTGATGATGGCGCTGATATTTGTGAACGTGGCCCGCTTTGCGCGCATTGTGTTGTACGATGCGCAAAATTTGGACAATGTGTGGCTGGCGTTGTTTGCGTTTGCGTTTACGGCTGTTACCGTCTACTTTCTCTGGACGTGGGATCAGCAGGCTGCGTATCAGGGGATGATGATTGCCGCGCTCGTCTTTTTCGCCTTTTATCAGTGGGGTAACGCCTGGTGGTTAGGGCATCTGGCGGCTAATGACGCGCGCGAACGGTGGGTAACAACTCCGGCCACCGATGACGACTTGCCATTGCTCATCGCCACCATTCGCCAGGCGTCGAGCCAGGCCATCGGCGCTGAGTTTGGCGCTGAGGTGTTTAGCAGCGTGGATACCCCGGTGTTGCGCTGGTATCTGCGTCGTTTTCCCAACCTGCGCGTGGGGCATACCATTCCCACTTCTTCACAGGCCGGCATCATTATCAGCCCACAGCAGGCCAACCCTGTCCTGGGCAGCGACTATTTCGGCGCGGATTTTGGCTTGCTGCGCCATGGTGTGCAGCCGGAATCGCTGCTCAGCGCCACGCCGGTGATAGACACGCTGCGCTGGTGGTTGTTCCGTGAATCCCGCGCCCAGGTCATTGAGGAGCGGGTGGTGCTGTGGATACGGGCGGATTTGGTACGGCCGTAGGGGAAGAAGGAAGAAGGAAGAAGGAAGAGGGGTTACGGATTACCGACTTATGAGCGATCAACACGCTTTAACCTGGCCGACGACGACCGCAGCGCCTGCTTATGCGGATGAGCAGACGTTGGCGCTGCTTGGACGCTGCCTGCGTGGTGAGGAAATGGCGTATGTGGCGCTGTATAACGAGTATGCAGCGATGATTTACCGGTTGGTGTATGGCTTGCTGCAAAATAAGGAAGATGCGGAGGAAGTGCTGCAAGATAGTTTTGAGTACGCTTTTCGCAGGCTGGCGCAGTATAACCCGCGTAAATCGGGCTTGAAGACGTGGCTGTACCAGATCGCCATCAGCCGCAGCCGGAATAAGCGGCGGCGCAAATGGCTGCCAACCTTTTCGTTGAGTCAGATGATGGGGCAGGATGTGACGGACATGGAGACGCCAACCCCGGATGAGGTGGCGGCGCTGTCGCAAACGCAGCAAGTGGTGTGGGCGGCGTTGGGGGAGTTGTCGCCAAAGTTACGGGAAACGGCCGTGTTGCGTTATTACGACAACCTCAGTTATCAGGAAATCGGCATGATCCTGGGTATTCCACCGAAAACGGCCGAGTCGCGGATGCGCCTGGCGCACAAGGCGCTGCGCGAATTGTTAGCGGAAGAAGATGTTCTGTAAGTCAGTGAAAATGAGTGAGATGGAAGGCCAGTAATGATAGCCAATCTTCCTTGTATGCTTTTTGTGACCAGGTGTTGGGCTATGATTTGGCGAATTTTTTCAGGCGGCATATTGCTGAAATAAAAGCAGAAGTTTATGGCGTGTTGGAAGTATTTTTGTAATGTATGGATTAAGAAAAAAATGATGAAACAAGATTTTCTGACACAGGAAGAGGCAAGCATGGCGCAGATGGTGCGGGCGACTTTGCACGTGGCCACGCAGCCGGCGCCGGGGCAATTGGCGGCGTTGATGCCCGCGCCGCCGGTGAGGAAGGCAACGGCCGTTCCCCTCTGGCGGCAGCAATGGGCGACGCTGGCAACCTGTGTGTTCTTGCTGCTGGGCAGCGTGGGGCTTTACTATGCGCGGCAGCAGCATGACGCTTTTGCCCCCGCCGCACCAACGCTGCTGGCGGCGACGGCGACGATGACCCAGGAACCCACGTCAACCCTGGCGCGGCAAGGGGATGGCGCGGTTTTGCCGCTGCGGGCAACGGCCGTTGCAACACAGCCAGCTTTCGCGCCTACCCATGTGATGCCGTCGCCCAATCCAACCCCCATCGCCGCCCTGATGCCGGCGCTCTCTTCTAATTAACGATTAACGATTGACGATTAACGATTATGACCACAACACCAAACACCCCCCAAACTGATTTTCTCGCTCGTCCGCTGCTGCTGCGGTTGGATTGGGAGAAGACGATCTACATCTTGTTCTTGCTGCTGGCGATTGTCAGCCGTTTCTGGGACCTGGGCAGCCGGGTGATGAGCCACGACGAAAGTTTGCACACGCAGTTTTCCTACCAATATTATGATGGGCAGGGATATGCGCACACGCCGCTGATGCATGGGCCGTCGTTGTTTCATGCAACGGCCGTTTCCTACTGGCTATTTGGCGACAGCGACTTTTCCGCGCGCGTCCCGGTCGCCTTGTTGGGAATCATTCTTGTCCTCATTCCCTACTTCTTCCGCCATTGGTTAGGACGGATTGGGGCGCTCTGCGCCAGCTTTGTCTTCCTTATTTCCCCTTACATGCTCTACTATTCTCGCTACATTCGGCACGACATCTACCTCATCACCTGGGCCTTAATCGTCGTGCTCTCCATGTGGTTCTATTTCCGGGAACGCAAAGATAAATACCTGTGGTGGTTTGCCATTGGCAACGGCCTCATGTTTTCCACGATGGAAGCCTCTTTCATTTATGTTGCCATTTTTGGTAGTTTCCTCATTGTACGGTTGCTGCCACAACTCTTCGTGGCGTCCTGGCTGCCAAAAATTCGGGAAAAACTACTTCTGCCCATCGTGGTGATCTTGTTGGGATCGTTGCTTGCTGGCGGTAGTTTCCTGGTGGATCATGCCGCTGACAGCACAGAGAGCGTAACGACAGCTACAGTCACGAGCGAAGGATTTGCGGTTGACCCTGGCGTAAGTTTGCCTGGCGACAACGATAGTGATAGCTCTATTTGGGGTTGGTTGGTGGTGATCGGGATTGGGGTAAGCAGCCTGGGGTTGTTTCTGCTCGGTAATGCAATGCGGCCATATATTGACCAATACCCGGAATTCGATCTAATCGTCCTTTTCACTGCACTCATTTTACCATTGGTGTCCCCCTTCCTCATCTTATTAGTCGGCTGGAATCCCAACGAATATACCATGAGCACCTGTATGTTGGCCGGGCAAGAGACAATGACCCCGTTTCAGATTTTCTTTGCCAGGTTGTCACAGACGACTTGCCGCGAGGCATTTTTCAGCTCTGGACTGGTGCGCAGTGGCAGTTTCCTGGCGATCACACTGGTGGTTGGTTTATTAATTGGTGTGTGGTGGAACCGCCGTCGTTTTCTGATTGCCGCTGCCATTTTCTATACGATTCTCACCGTGTTGTTCACATCTGTTTTTACCAATTTGGGGGGATTGGCGAGCGGCATGATCGGTTCGCTTGGGTATTGGCTGGAACAGCACAATGTCCAGCGTGGTAACCAACCAACGTTTTACTACTTCTTTGTGACGACATTTTATGAATTCATGCCGGTGATCTTTTCCTTGCTGGCGATCCGCCTGTTTGCGCAGCAGCAGAAGTTAAACCGCACGTTAGGGTATTGGCTGACGCTGCTGCTGCTCTCCTTGCTCAGTTTTAGCCTGGTGAAATGGCTTTACCTGGTCGCTACCGGCTACACATCGCCGCTGCAAACGCCGCCAACGGCCGTTTTCGGCCTGACCACCGACGCGATTATAGGCATGATGGCGGCGCTGTTCGTCTTTGGCGCGGGTGTGCTGCTCTGGTTCTTTGTCTGGCGGCGGCGGTTGTACGCTCATTACGGTCAGGAATCGCTCATCGGCCTGGTCAACCAACAGATTGTTTACGAATTTGTGCCTTTCCTCGTCTGGTGGCTCATTTTAACCTGGATCGCTTACAGCGTCGCCGGCGAGAAAATGCCCTGGTTGAGCACCCATTTTATCATTCCGATGGGTTTCCTGGTAGGCTGGTATGGCAACGAAAAACTCAAAAACCTGGACTTACACGCGCTGCGCGCCAAAGAGACGTGGCAGTACCTGGGACTGACGCTGGTTTTGATTGTCGCTGTTTTCCTCTTTATCTCGCCATTATGGCTGGGCAAGTTGCAGTTGGGGAATCAGCAGGTAGATAGTTTGCAGCAGATCGGCCGTTTCCTGGGCAGCTTGTTGGTAGCGGCCGTCGTCTTTTGGTTTTGGCGGCGCGCGCGCCGCCATCTTGAACCAACCTGGCGCAACCCGCTCACCGTCACCGCATGGTTCACCATCCTCAGCCTGGTCACCATGCGCGCTGCGTACATGGCCAGCTTCCCCAACGCCGACTACACTACCGAGTTCATGGTCTATGCCCATGGCGCGCCGGCCACAAAAGATGTCGTGATGCGGCAAGTAGAAGAATTGTCTATGCGCCTCTATGGCGACAAAGGCATCAAAGTCGCCTTTAGCAGTGACGTTTCCTGGCCGTTTACCTGGTACTTGCGTGACTACCCCAACCGTGTCTTCTTTGGTACAAACCCCAGCCAGACCTTAAACGAGTCGCCAGTGGTCCTCGTGGGGCGCAATGATTGGGACAAAGTTGAGCCGTATCTCAGCGCCAATTTCAATTACACTCCCTATATCTTCCTCTGGTGGCCGATGGAAGAGTACCGGCGCATTTCCTGGAGCGCCATTTTCGGCGACCCCAATGCGGCGGCCACCGGGCAAATGAAGCGCGGACTGGGTAACGCGGCCGTGCGCGAGGCGCTCTATAACATTTTCTTTTATCGGGATTATGCCAAATATCAAGAAGTGTTTGGCGGGCGCTATACGGCCAGCGAATGGCCGCTGCGCCACGAGCTGCGCCTGTACATTCGCAAGGATGTGCTGGCGAATTTGTGGGATTATGGCGTGGGCGCGGTGTTTGCCGAAGGGCTGACCGATCCCTATGAAGAAGGGGAATTGCTGCTGTCACCTCTATTGACGCTCAATGAAGCGGGTTTCCCCGGCAGCGCCCCCGGTGAACTGTCGTCACCGCGTAATCTGGCTGTGGGGGAAGACGGCCGTATCTACGTCGCCGACTCTGGCAACCATCGCATTCAGGTGTTTGACGCCGACGGCCGTTACCTCACCGGTTGGGGCGAATTTGGCGCGGCGCCAGGGCAGTTCAATGAACCCTGGAGCATTGCTGTAGATGAACAATTCGTCTACGTGGCCGATACGTGGAACCATCGCCTGCAAAAATTCACGCTCGATGGCGCGTTTGTTGGCGTCTTCGGGCAAAGCGGCTCCATAGATGGCAGCGACGGCGGGCTTGGCCTCTTCTTTGGACCGCGCGACGTTGTGCTGCTGCCGGATAATCAATTATTGGTGACAGACACAGGCAATCATCGGCTGCAAATTTTGACCCGCGACGGGCAATTTTTACGGCAGGTGGGCAGCTTTGGCAGCCAGCCAGGGCAGTACAATGAGCCGGTGGGGCTGGGCGCGGCCCCGGATGGGTCTATTTTCCTGGCGGATACGTGGAACGGCCGTATCCAGCAATTCGACGCCACTCTCTTCCCTTTCTTTCAATGGCCGGTCAACGCCTGGAGCGGACAATCCATCAACAACAAACCCTACCTGGCAACCGACAGCCTCAGCCGCGTCTACGTCACCGATCCCGAAGGCTACCGCGTGCTCATCTTCACCGCCGACGGTAACTATTTGGCTCGCTTTGGCAAATTTGGAACCGACGTCAACAGCCTGGGGCTGCCCAACGGCATCGCCATTGACGCCCAAAACAATATCTACATCGCCGACTCTGGCAACAATCGCGTGCTGAAATTTGCCGCTATTTTCGGCGCGCCGCAGTTTGAGCTGCCAGAGTCACCGCTGGAAGAACCGATTGATGACGCAGCGCCGGAGGCCGTGGATGAGGGACAGGGGATGGAGGAAATCGAGGTTTCCCCTACGCCTACTGATAAACCCATTGCACCATCACCCATGCCCACCGCCACAGCCAGCGAATAATGTGTTGGGGTAAGCCATCCGCTTGCCCCCACTTAAATTCTTCATCACGACTGAAAACCTTATGCGTATCATCAACCTGGACACCTGGCCGCGCCGCAAGCAGTTTGCCTTGTTCAACCGATTTGATTATCCGCACTTCAACTTGTGCGCCAACGTGGACATCACCCAATTCCGTGCTGCTGTCAAAGCGCGTGAGGTCAACTTTACTATTGCCACCATCTACCTGTTAGCCCGCGTCGCCAACGAGATCCCCTCATTTCGTTGCCGTATTCGCGGCGAACAGATCGTTGAGCATGAGGCTGTCCATCCCTCCCACACCATTGCCACCGACGGCGATCTCTTTAGCTTTTGCACCATTCCCTACGACCCGGACTTTGCTGTCTTTGCCCCACGCGCGGCCGACACAATTGCCCATCGCCAGGAAAAACCAACGCTGGAGGATGATCCAGGGCAAGATAACCTGCTCTACCTTTCCGCCATTCCCTGGATTTCTTTCACCGGGCTGCTGCACCCCATTCACATGCATCCGGTTGATTCCGTGCCCCGTATCGTGTGGGGTAAATTTTTCCCCATGAATGATCGCTGGCAGATGCCGCTCTCGGTGCAAGTACACCATGCCCTGTTAGATGGCTTTCACGTTGGGCAATACTTCGAGCAGGTGCAAACTTATTTGGGTCAACCGGAACAACTATTGTAAATAACGGGTCTTTGGGATTTCGTGGGGTTTGGCATGAAACGTGAAGCGTGAAACGCTGATTGACTGACAAAACTTATGGCTCTACAGGATTTCATGGGGTTCGGCGTGACATGTGACGAGTGATGCGTGTGGTCTCTCTGGT
>JACSRF010000128.1 GCA_014879875.1 Anaerolinea sp. | reverse complement strand
GTGAATCTCCGTGTCTCCTCTGTGTTCTCTGTGTAACTGATGACTCAGTGTAACTGCGTAATCTGCGGACGATTTTCTTGCACACTGTACAAGAAACTGGTAGGCGGTTATCCGTAATCAATAGTCAATCAGACCCACTGATTACTGATAACCGATTACTGAACACAGTTCCCTTTATAGTTATAACGAATTTAACGAAAATAGCCAGTGGCCGCGGCGATTGTTCCCGCGACGGCCGTAGCGCCGACGGTTGCGACGGAAAGTCACTCTTTTTTGACGTGTAGGAGTAGGTCCTGAACCACGTCGTCGGTTTTGATGCCTTGCGCCTGACCCTCGAAGTTGAGCAGCAGGCGGTGGCGCAGCGCTGCGGGGGCAACGGCCGTTACGTCATCAAAGCTCACATTCAGACGACCGGCCAACAGCGCCGTAATCTTCGCGCCCAAGACCAATGCCTGCGCGCCGCGTGGGCTAGAACCGTAGCGCGCGTACTCATTCACCATCCTGGCCGGGCTGCTGCCGGGGTGAGTTGCCACGATGAGGCGGCTGACGTACTCAGTAACGTGGCTGGGAATGGGGATTTGCCGCGCAAGCTGCTGCATGGCGCGGATCGTTGCCCCGGAAGCGGCCGTTTCCGCCTGTGGCGTCTCCTTGCCCGTTGTGCGCAGCACAATCTCCGTCAATTCCTCTGGCGTGGGGAAACCCACATTCACCTTGAATAAGAAGCGGTCAAGCTGCGCCTCCGGCAGTGGGTACGTGCCTTCCTGCTCAATTGGGTTTTGCGTCGCCAGTACGAAAAAAGGTTCTGGCAGGCGGTACGTTTCGTTGGCGACGGTGACGGTGTGTTCTTGCATCGCTTCCAGCAGCGCCGATTGTGTTTTCGGCGTGGCGCGATTAATTTCGTCGGCCAGAATGAGGTTGGCAAAAACAGGGCCAGGCTGGAAGCGAAAGGCGCGGCGTCCTGTCTCGTCTTCGTCCATAATGTCGGTACCGGTGATGTCGGCGGGCATCAGGTCGGGGGTGAATTGGATGCGGCTGAATTGCAGGCTGAGCGTCTGCGCCAGCGTGCGGATGAGCATGGTTTTGCCCAGTCCCGGCACGCCTTCGAGCAGCACATGCCCCCCGCAGAGCACGCCAACCAGCACCGCGCGTACCACGTCTTGCTGCCCAACGATGACTTTGCCGATTTCGGTTTCGATGGCGACGGCCGTTTCTCGAAATTCTGCTATGGATAGGGTGGTTTCTGTTGTCATAACGGTTTATCTAATGGGTAAACAAAATTTTTATCTTGACGATTAAATCATATCCTAATGACTTGTCATTCACAATCCAGCCGGTTTATCATCCTAGCGCGTCCATTGTGTCAGGATAATAGCATCCGCGCTGGCGGCGTCTGCATCGTCTACTGCTAAACGGCCGTTTTCCTCCGTATACAGCCCGACATACAGCGTATAATCACCAGCGGGCAGTGCGGCCGGGAGGGGGATCTGGTATGGGTCGCGCACCAGGTCGCCGGGATGCCAGCGGTTGGTAGGAGCCAGCCCATCTACCGGGGGCCGGTCAATTTGCGCCACGATGTCGCCACTGCTGTTGATAATGTGGATGAACACTTTGTAACTGTCGGCGACGGCCGTCACGCTCTCCCAATACAACGTCAAGCCCAATTCACCAGTGGCCGGCGCCCAATCAAAACCGCGCAGCCGAATCACACCACCCAACGTTACCGGCCGTTCATGCTGTGGGTCAATCTGCTGGCGATAGGGCCAATCCATGACGTAAACCACTGCTTCTTGTTCGCCGATAATAGTGTGCGTGTCTGTCCAGAAACGCTGGATGGGCGTGGCGATGCGCGGGTCGGCGACCAGGGGGACGTGCCATTTGGGGAAAATTGCCAGGTAACGGACGTTGTTGGCGGCAAGCAGGCGCATGGCGGCCGTGTGGTGGTCGGGGTGCAAGTCAAGCGCCGGCCACATTTCCGGCGACACCAGCCCGTTGAAGTCTACAATTGGGCGCGGCCCCAGAAACATGATCGCCCCGATGTCGTCAATGCCCACCGCCTCATCGGCCGGGATGTTGGCCGCCAACCAGTTACCTATCTCAATGTCTATGTCTTGAATTTCGCGCGTATTGTACCCTAGCATGGAAGCCCAAGCGGGCACGCGCCATGCCCCGGCCAGCAAAAACAGCCCCACCAGCGCCCCCCAGACCGGTTGGGGGATGCGCGGCCAACGCGCGGCCAACCATGACAGCCCGGCGGCGGCGACGATCATTTGGAAGGGGAGCAAAGGCAGGCTGTAACGGCCGTGATGCCAGATGAAGGGTACGATGAACGGCAGCAGCAGCAGCAAGCCCAGCAGCCAGGCGCACACAACTCGGCTGCGTCGCCACAGGTAGCTGAGGCCAAATGGCAGCAGCAGCAGCGAGACAGCATTATCGCGCCAGTGGTAGGTAAACGTCTCGCGCAAGGTGCGCCAACTGTACAGCGTGGCGGTGCGCGACTTGGCGTAGAAGGTGTTCGGCAGTGGTTTGCCCGTTACCGAAAGGCTGAACAAAGCGTAGGGTAGTTGGATGAGGCCATAAACGACGATGGCGCTGATGAGACCGCGCCAGGTGGCTGACGGCCGTCTGGTTGACGCCCCCACAGGCCAGCGTGTCGAGAGCGCCGCATCCAGCGCCACCAGGGCAAAGAGGACATGCCCTTCCGGGCGGGTCTGGCTGGCAATGCCGAAGAGAACGGCCGTCATCCCCCCCAGGCCGCGCCGCCAATACGCCCATACCGCGCCCAGGCTCAAGGTGGTAAACAGCGTCACTTCCATCCCCGACAGGCTGGCCCACAGCAGCCGCCCCGACAGCGTCACTCCTAACGCCGCACAGAGAGCGACCCACCATTGCTGTGTCAACTCATACGCCAGGCGATACGTCAGCCAGATGGTCAACAAGAAAAAAAAGGCGCTCAGCAGCAGCGAAGGGAGCAAAAAATCTTGCGTGAACAGGCCAACCGCGGCCAACAGCAAGGTCCAGGTGGGTGATGTGGAACCGGCCGTCGGCGCGCCGGGCACGTAGCTAAAACCGTTACCCTGGCTCAGATTACGCGCATATTGATAATGAATCCAGGCATCATCTAGCGGTACGCCCAACACGCCGCCGGTTATGCGCAGTTGCACGCGCACATAATAAGCCAGCAGCAAAACGGCCAGCAGCAATACCAGCCAGATACCCCACGTTTGTCCCAGAGCGCGCCACGCTGCATCTGCCTTGTCCCTTTGCTGAGGCACAGCGATTGTTTTTGTATGTACATCTTTCATCAGCAGCTATCTATTATCCGGGATGATGACTTCTGGCTCTACAGGATTTCATGGGGTTCGGCGTGACATGTGACGAGTGATGCGTGTGGTCTCTCTGGT
>JACSRF010000215.1 GCA_014879875.1 Anaerolinea sp. | reverse complement strand
TTCAACTAGCCTATTCTTGTTTGCCCTGAGAGTCAAAAACTGATCACCTTGAAATCCATATTGAGCCATGAAAATTTGTAGTCCGAACATCCTTGTTCGGACATCGAACAGGGATGTTCGATTTACATAGGATGAAAAGCTGTATCCCAGGTTAGCAACCTGGGATATATGTTCAGGAGCAGGAATGGGACTAAAACAACAAGTACAGGCGCAGTTTGGGGCGAACGCGGCCGCCTATGCCACAAGCGCCGTTCACGCCAAGGGCGCCAGTTTGGGGCGGCTGGTGGAATTGGTACGGCCGTTGCCCCATTGGCAGGTACTCGATATCGCCACCGGGGCCGGGCATACCGCCTTCACCTTTGCGCCGCATGTGGCGCAGGTCGTGGCCGCCGACCTCACGGCGGAGATGTTGGGGCAGACACGGCAGTTGGCGGCGGCCAAAGAGTTGGCAAACGTGACGGTTTGCCTGGCCGACGCCGAAGAGCTGCCGTTTGCCGGCGCCCGTTTTGACCTGGTGACGTGCCGTATTGCGCCGCATCATTTCCCGGACATCGGCCGTTTCCTGAGCGAATCGGTGCGCGTGCTGCGGCCGGGCGGACTGCTGGCGGTGGTGGACAACGTGGTCCCCGGCAGTCGTCTGCGTGGCAAGAAGGCGGATTTGCTGCACGCGGCGGGACAGTATGTCAATGCCTTCGAGAAACTGCGCGACCCCAGCCACAACCGCTGCCTCAGCCTGGATGAATGGGCCGCCGCTTTTGCCACCGCTAACTGCCCCTTACAGCATCAGGAGACGGCGCAAAAAGCGATGGATTTTGATTGGTGGGCGACGCGGATGCAGACGACGCCGGAGACGACAACGCGCCTGCGGGCGATGCTGATGCAGGCGCCGGCCCCTGTATTAGCGTTTTTGACGCCTCAAGTTAGCGGCGATAGAATCACCTTCCACTTGATGGAAGCTATTTTGATAGGAAGCGTGAACCGTAATCCGTGAACCGTAATCCGTGAACGGACAACGGGTTACGGACAACGGACAACGGATGACGGACAGAACATGACAAAAACGTACAATTTCTGGATCACCGGCTGCCAGATGAATTATGCCGATGCGCGGCGGGTGGCGACGGAGTTAGAAAAATTGGGGTATCGCGCCACCGCGCGTACCGAAGAGGCGGATGTGGTGGTGCTGCAAACTTGCACCGTGCGCCAGCAGTCGGAGGATAAGGCGTATGGCAAGCTGCAAAATTTGGCGCGCCTGAAAGCGGAGCGGCCGGACATGACCATTGCCGTGATGGGTTGTGTGGTGGGCGTGCGTGGCAATGAGGCGTTGCAGCAGCGGTTCCCGTATGTGGATGTGTTCATGGAGCCGTCTACCGACGGGCTGCCGCTGGTGACGCATCTGGCGCAAGATGATGTGCTGGGGTATGAAACGGCCGTTACCCACCACCGCCACGCCCTGCAAGACGAAGAAGTCATCCTGCCCGCGCACCAGCGTAACAAACTTATCTCTGCGCCCGTCGCCATTGTCTATGGCTGCTCGCACGCCTGTTCATTTTGCATCATCCCGCAAAAGCGCGGCATTGAACGCAGCCGGCCGGTGGGCGAAATTGCCGCCGAGGTGCGCTCGCTGGTAGCGCAGGGTGTGAAGGAAGTGGTGCTGCTGGGGCAAATTGTAGACCGCTATGGCTATGACGTACCCGATGGCCCCGACCTGGCGGATTTGCTGCGGGTCATCAATGATATTGACGGCCTGGCGCGCATTCGCTTCCTCACCAGCCATCCCAATTACATGAGCGACAAAATTCTCTACGCCGTGCGCGATTTGCCTAAAGTCATGCCGCAAATCGAAGTACCGATTCAGGCGGGGGATGACGAAGTGTTGGCAAATATGAAGCGGGGCTACACGCAGCGACAGTACCGCGACCTGGTGCAGCGCATCCGCGACATCATCCCGGACGCCGCCATTCATACAGACATCATCGTCGGCTTTCCCGGCGAAACGGCCGTCCAGTTCCAGCAAACTTACGATGTGTTGGCCGACTTGTGCCTGGACAAGACTCACCTGGCGCGCTACAGTCCGCGCCCTGGCACGGTCAGCGCCCGCCGCATGGAAGATGATGTGCCTGACGCGGAAAAGCGCCGCCGTTTCCACCTGATTGAGGCGCTCAATGAGCAGGTGTCGCGGGAGAAGATGCAGCAGTGGCTTGGCGCGACCGTCGAAGTGTTGGTGGAAGATAAGGATAAGGGGAAATGGCGCGGCCGTACCCCGCACAATAAGCTCGTCTTTTTTGAGGACCCGCGCCCACTGCGGGGGGAATTGGCGCCGGTTCATATTCAGCACACGGGGCCGTGGAGTATGTCGGGAACGGCCGTTGATGCTCCCCATCCCTCCCAGCCTGATAACGAACCCATCAGCATCCCTCTGGCGTTGATGCTGTAGTCCTGAAAGCCCCTGGCGCTTACCTGTTGATGCCATGCAGCGGGCTTTTTTCTGTGCTATACTCCGCCTTCTGAAAACCGATTTTTATACATTCGAGGATCGCATCCCATGAGTATCAAAAACGCCAGAGCGATTGCGCGGATGCGCGTTGCCGGGCAAATGGTGGCTGACTGCTTTGCCATCTTGCGTGAAAATATCCGGCCCGGCGTCAACATTCGCCTGCTGGATCAGAAGGTAGAGCAATACATCTATAAACAGGGCGCCGAACCACTTTACAAGGGGTATAAAGGTAGTTCTGCTGAACATCCCCCTTTTCCTGGCGTCATTTGCGCCTCAGTGAACCACGAAATTTGTCATGGTTTACCCAATGATCGCATCTTGAAAGAAGGTGACATCATTGGCATTGACATTGGCTTGAAGTACAAAGGGTTTTGCGGAGATGCGTGCGTGACCTTTCCGGTTGGCGCCATTTCACCGCGGGCGCAGCGGCTCTTAGATATTACGAAAAAGGCGCTGTACCTGGGCATTGCGGCCGCGCAATCGGGTGGATATCTGTACGACATTGGTCAGGCCATTCAAGATTTTGCCGATACGCAAGGCGTTTCGGTGGTGCATGAATGGGGTGGGCATGGCATTGGCCGTAACCTGCACGAATCCCCCTCTGTGTCGCATATTCGCCAGCCAGAGCGGGGACCTAAGCTGCGCCCTGGCATGACGTTTACCATTGAACCGATGATTAACCTGGGGACGCACGAATGGATTTTACTGCCGGATGGTTGGACGGTGATTACCCGTGATGGCAAACTGTCGGCGCAATTTGAGCACACGCTTGCCATTACGCACAACGGCCCGGAAATTCTGACGCCGTGGGACACGGAGCGGTAAACGGTAAACGGTAAACGGTAAGGAACGCGGATTAAATAAGTTACGCTGATTGACTGACAAATCTCATCTTCGCGGTGACGACAGCG
>JACSRF010000421.1 GCA_014879875.1 Anaerolinea sp. | reverse complement strand
CGGCCAATAAGCTGACCTCGGCGCGTCGTTGCCCCATGACGACTAACCACAGCGGTCGGGTAAACGCCGGTTGATTTGTTTTCGGGTCTATCAGGACGATGTGGGATGGCCAACCGGGTTGTCTGTCTCTGACGCCAGGGGCGACCGATAGAACGTCCGGTTATTGGCCACGCGACAGGTGTGACAGGTCTTCATCTGACCACTGGTAGTCGGCAATGGCCGCATAGAGCGACGCATGCCCTCGCCGAAAACAAGGCGTCAGACTTAGCTCTACAGCGCTCTGTGCCTCTGGAAAGCTGCACAGTACGTCCACTAATTCCATCAAAATATCGGCTCGATTGTTATAGTTCCGGTAAAGTTGTTGCCGGAACTGCTCTAATTCAGTTGTGTACGATTGGTTTGTCATACACTATGAATAGGGCGGTTTCGTCTATCTTGCAAAAATATTTATGTAAAACTAATTGTCAAAAGTCCAATATAAAAAGCGCCAGCCAGTTTGTGAATCTGGTCGGCGCTTTTATCTCCAGATGACCCTGGGAGGGCTCGAACCTCCAACCTGCTGATTAAGAGTCAGTTGCTCTGCCATTGAGCTACAGGGCCTTTTTTGTTTGCGCGAGGAATTATACCCTTCTTCACCTTAAAAACAACTCAGGGTAGCTGCAAAAATTCGCTCGACACCCAGCCAACAATCCCATTCACCGCCACCTGCTGCCAGGTCACCTCATCTGCTTCCACGCGCCCCTCCAACAAGATCACAGTGGTATTTACTTCCAGGAAAAGCAAGATATCTGCATTGCGGTTTGGTTCAGCGCGTAAATTCAGGCCAAAAGGGGAGTTGATAACGGCCGTTGGCAAGGTTGGCGTCGGTGTAACGGTAGGCGTTGCGGTGGGAACGGCCGTTGGCGTCCCGGTCGGCAGCTCGGTAGGCGTTGCGGTTGGCGTCGCGCTTGGCGTTGCCGTCGGCGTCGCGCTGGGTGTCGCCGTCGGCGATGTTGTTGGCGTTGGGCCAGGGGTTGCTGTCAACGTTGGCGCCGTTGTCGGCGTTGGCGTTGGCGGGATTAACGGATCAAGTTCCGTTACGCGAATAACAGTCAGCGTCAATTCCAACTTATCTAAAATCCCCTCACTGCCCAACTGGATGCCAATGTCTTCTTGTAAATTGGCAACCTGACGGTAAGGAATATCAACCGGCGAACGGGCGACAATTTCCAACTTCAACAAACCATCATCAAAGGCAACGATATTGACCTCATCTAGTTTTGCCCCTATCACTTCCGTTAACTTCTGTTCGGCCACGGCATAAATCCGCGCCTGCTGCGCCGATGTTTGCGCCAGACGGAGGGTCGTCAACCCCAGCAGCAACGAAACAATAACCAATAACAAACCGGCTACACGGGCGCTGCTTGCCTGGACAATGCGCCGTCCTTTTGTCAGTTTTTGCGGTCTAAATCCTAATAGCAGAAAAATAAACGCGGTAGCTGAACTAATCGCCACAAAATTAGTCACAAACAGCAGCAGCGCGCCCAAAGCATGGACAAAATCCCTTGCCGCCAGGGAGATGCCAACCGTAGCCAGGGGAGGGACTAAGGCGGCAGCAATCGCCACGCCAGGCAGCGCCCCGGCGGCGTCGGAACGGCAAAGCGCATACGCCCCGGCCATCCCGGAAAAGAGCGCAATACCCAGGTCAAGCAGCGTCGGCTGCGTCCGCGCCAGGATTTCGGCCGTAGGCGGCTGGTTCATATGCAGCAGACCGGCCAGAAATCCAACAAAAATCGCCAGCAGCACCCCACGGATAACGGCCGCCAACGACAAACGCAAAAAGCGCGCATCCCCCAAAACAACAGCCAACCCCGCCCCAATGATGGGAGACATCAACGGCGCCACCAGCATCGCGCCAATGACAACGGCCGGGCTGTTCACCAACAGCCCCAATGCCGCAATCATTGCCGATAACCCAATGAGCACAAAAAAATCCAAATCAGGACGAGCGCCCCGGCGGATACGCACGTAAGCATCGGTCCGTTCACGCAAGTTCAAGCGCGGTATCAAATTACGCACGCGCCAACTAATTTGACCTGGCAGTTCACCCAACAAGCTTTTCGACTGCCGGAAGATGATAACCGGCTTTTTGCTTTCACGAACAACGGCCGCCGGAATATCGCCAAACAACACTTTATCTACCGAGCTTTCCAGGCTGGCGCCAATAATGACCAGATCACACGCCTCGCTGGCTTCCTGCACAATACCTGCCGCCACCGAAGACGCAGTGATGAGCTTGCTTTTAATGCGCTCTCCGGCATCCAGATAGTTAAAAACCTGACGCAGCCGATCACGTCCCAGCGCTTCTTCATGGCGACCGAGATCAGTTGGGGCAACGTACAATGCCGTTATCTCTATCTTTGCCGCCAATGGCCGCAAAAAGGCCAGCGCATGAACGCTGTTGGGGCCGCCAGACGTAGGCACGAGAATGCGTTGTAATAAGAGGTCTTCCGGATCTGCATCCAGCGCGGCCTTTTCACCACGCACAATGGCAATGGCGCACGGGATTTTATTAGGGTTAATCCATTGCGGCGCATCGGCATAGGCTATCAACAAATCAACCGAGGCCATTTTGACGAGATCGAGAACGCCTTGTGTGTAATCATTGGCCTGGATGATCAAGGGAGACATTTTGGTCCCTTCTTGGATATGGGCGCCAATCTGGCCGAGCGCTGCTTGCGCCTGGGCGATGGTATCCGGGTTCTGATTAGGAATGATAACGGCCGTTAACAACACCCCATTATTCGCCCGTGCCAACGACTGCCCAAGCTGCCAGACACGTCCCGGCGGCATTCCGGTCATCAGCAGCAGCAATCCATGCCAAGTACTATGTTCGGGAATATCGCCTTGAATGATTTTCACGCTCATTTTCTTCTCTACACAACCTCCTGGGCGTTTCTTCCGCATAACTCTGCACTCCATTTTCAGAGTGTGGTAAAATCAGGTATCTTACGCTTCATGACAAACTTACTGTAGCACAACCTCATAAAATCATGCTACACGCCAAAAAGATAAAAACATTGTTTACACCTCAGAGGGCAGCGTGACAGTCACAGAAAACCGTTTCAAACGCGTCGTTGATATCGAGTCCGGCATCATCATGGTAGTCACAGATTTGCATGGTGACTGGGAAGCCTACCAGCAGTATCGCGACCATTTCCTCAGCTTGTACACCCAGGGTAAGGCCGACTACCTGGTCTTGGCCGGGGACCTGATTCATTATTCAGGTCCCCCAGAAGCAGATGGCTCGCTGCGCATGGTCTTGGATGTCATGAAGCTGCAAGCCACATTGGGCAACCGCATTATTTACCTGATGGGCAACCACGAACTGCCCCATATTTACAGCATCACCCTGCAAAAAGGCAAGCATCTTTACACCCCTACTTTTGAAGCCGCTCTTGGCAAATATCGCCAGCAGGTACTCGCGCTTTTCGACCAATTGCCTTTTTACGTGCGTACATATAGTGGGGTAACAATCAGCCATGCGGGGGCCAGTGCAGCCATCAGCGAACGCAACAGTGTTGAGCGCCTGCTCAACTATTCGCACCGCCGCGTCTGGCGCGAAACCAGCGAATCATTACCGCCGGAGATACGGCCGTCGCTGCGCCAGGCTCTCAGTAAAAACAGCAACCAATCCTACGACGTCATGGTCCGCAAATACTTTGCCGTCACCGGCCCCGATGACCCGCGCTATGACCATTTCCTGATCGGCGCCGTTTCCACAACCTCACACCCCGATTTTCAATTCCTCTGGGAAATGATGTTTACGCGCAACGAATATCAATATGGAGAAGATGCTTACAGCATCATCCTCACCTCCATGCTGCAAGCATTATCTACCGATTACCACCCACAGCGCGTTCTTATTGCCGGGCACATTGATTGTCGCGGCGGCTACAAAATTATCAGCCAACAGCTGCGTATGGCCAGCGCCAAACACGCCATCCCGCGTCATGATGGCGTCTATCTTCTATTAGACGCCCACAAAGAAATCAAAACGGCGCAAGAGTTGGTGTCCAATCTCGGCGCTGTCTTCAAAACAAAAAACCCGTAGTTCGCTCTTGTTGCTCTTCAATGGCATTAATCAGCTTATTGGTACGTTGCAGCATCGTCTCATTCTGCAACGCTTGAAACAGTTCCTCAGCCTGATCCGCATAGGGCAGCGCCTTCGACCACTTTTTCTGTTTGCACAAGATGAGGGCCAGCCGGTAAGCTGTTGTCGCAATCAGCAATGAGTTTTCCGTCTCTTGCGCGCGCGACATCGCTTTTTCCATATTGCGCGTCGCCTGCCATTTACGCCCCATATCATAATAAGTAAGCGCCAGATTGCTCAACGTCGCCGCTTCTGCTTCTCCATCATGTAGGCCACGCGCCACAGCCAACGCATCCCGATAATAGTTAGCAGCCTTGCCCGTGTCCGCAACAACCCGGTAGACAAGACCCAGTTGTTGCAGCGCGTCAAGCTCCGCCTGACGGTCATGATTGGCGCGGCTTTGCTCCAGATACTGCTCACTCGCCTCAATTGACGCGCGAAACTGTTTGAGCCTGGCATACATTGGCCCAAACTTAGCCAGGGCGTTCTTTTTTAATTCCCATCCTCCCCCATGTTCCACAACCGCTGCCAGATGCTGCTGGTAATACTCAATCGCCCGACCCACATCTCCCCACTGTTCATAATCCCGGCCGAGATCGAACAAAGCTTGTCGCCCTATTTCACGCATTCCCACCCCATCAGCCAGGGTCAAAACACGTTTATGCAAACTGGCTGCGTGCATAAAGTCACCCAATGCACAGTAAACTTCCCCCAATTTCTTGAGGATCTCCATTTGCTTGAGCTGATCATCAATCTCCTCTACCGCAGCCAGAGATGTTTCATACAAGTTTTTTGCTTCGGTAAACGCCTTTGCTTCTTGCCTGATGGCAGCAATGCTCGCCAATGTAATCGCTTCACGCCGTTTATCATGGCTTTCCTGGGCGATTTTTAGCGCGTGGTTGTAAAACTCGATGGCGCGATCCTGATAATTGAGCGTATGGTAAAGATAGCCCAGGTCCGCCAGCGCTTCGCCTTCGCCAACCCGGTCGCCAATTTTGCGGGCAAGTCCCAAAGCCTGATGAAACAAAGCCACAGCTTCTTTGACATCACCGGAATGCAAATACACATGCCCCATGCTGCTGAGAATGCTCTTTACCCGCGCGCGATCTTCGATCTGTCGCGCCAGGGCCAATGATTGTTTGTAATATTCAACAGCCTGGCCGATATTCCCCAGCTGCCAGTAGGTATCGCCCAAACTGTCCAATGCCGCCGCTTCCTTAAAGCGATCGCCAATTTCCTGGGCGATATACAGCTCGCGCTTATGATACTTAACAGCTTCTTCTGCCTTCCCCAACTGACGGTGCGCCCGCCCTAAGTTCCCAAAAGCGTGCCCTTCTTGCGCCCGGTCCCCAATTTGACGGGCAATCGCCAGGTTCTCTTGATGAAATTCGACAGCCCGTTCAGTGTAACCCAAAGCCTGATGCGCCAGACCAACATTGCCCAGACCGCTTCCCTCTAAGGCTAACGATTCTTCTTCACGCGCAATCCACACAGCCTGTTCAAAATACATTAGCGCCACCGACAACTTGCCAATATCCAGATAGGATAAACCCATCGAATTATAGGATTGTCCGGCCGTTAATCGTTCTTCCCGCGTTTCGGCAGCAGTTATGCGCTCCGGTGGAAATGGCTCGCCTGTCACCCGTAGATACACATCTTCGAGGGCGCTTTCCACTTCAGCCCAATGGCGGAACCGTTGGCCGCGTTGGGTCATCATACATTTACGTAAAAAGAGGACAACTTCTTTAGGCACGTCGGCCGGGGGTGGTTTAATTCGTCCGGAAAGATGGATTTCCTGTAATGCTGCACGGGTTTCAGCAAAAGCGGCAAAACGGCCGGACACCATTTCATACAGCATACAGCCCAGGGCATAAATATCGGCGCGCGCGTCTAACGGCTGCTGCAACCATTGTTCCGGGGCCATGTACAAAGGTGTACCGGCCGCCCCTTGCGTTAACTGCGTTCGCTGAAAATTTTCCGCTTTGCTCGATTTATGAGCGAAAGCGCCTGTGGACAAATCAGTCAAACTGGAAAGTGTACTCGCCAGGCCAAAATCAGTCACACGGGCGTTGCCATCATACCCAACTAACACGTTCTCTGGTTTCAAATCACGGTGAATAAGACCTGTTATTTTTCTGGTGGCAAATTTCATGCCCCGCGCAATGTGGATGGCAAAGGTAACGGCTTGTTTGGCGGAAAGCGGCCGTCCTGGAACCAACCAGGAGCGCAGCGAAGGTTTATCAATCCCCTCCGGCTGCACGACCCATTCCAAGACCAGGTACACTTCCAGGCCATCGCCAACCCGCTCAACCCGATACGCGCGCACAATGTGGGAGTGTTGACCAATATCTACCCACATGGTCCCTTCGCGCAAGAATAAATCGCGCGCATTGCGGTGCGACAAATATTCTGGTTTGAAGGTTTTCAGGGCAACCAACTGCCCCGTTTGATGATCCAGACACAAATGCACCAACGCCATCCCACCAGACATGGTTTGCACAACCTCATAACGCCCGGCAATATAAGCTGACGGTTCTTGTTGACCTTGACGCAGCGGTCTCAGACGTTCGTGAATTTGTGGGTTTGCTATATCTGCCATTCTATACTTGCTGCAATCAGCCTCCGACCGCGCTGCCTCTGGGCAAAATATCAGTTTACGCCCTTCGTCACTATAACCTGCGATTTTACCATAATCATGTAGATAGCGGAAACACGGCAAAAAATGATTGTGTGGGCTAGACCAATGGTACTAATGACTCCTTTGTTCAGTTCCGGTATGATGATGTTAGCATCCTCGCCTACACAATTACAACACAAGCATAACAGTTGTCTCTGCGATGAAAGGTAAATTAAATGGCGATTCTTGTTGGGTTCTTGATCATATCGTTTATCGTCTCCGGTTTTGTGATTTTTGCCTGCATGTTGTCGTCGCGTATTAGCCGGTATGAAGCCTGGTCGGAATCTTATGAGGATTATCAAAAAGGACCAAAGCCGCCCCAAATCGCTCCACAACCCTATTCGCTGCGCAATGGTTAATGATTTTTATTTGTTAGCTGCTTCAAGCCGCCCACACCGGGCGGCTTTTTTTGTGTAACCCTATCTGTATGAGCGCGTTATAATCTCCGCCATGCGGCATTCTACACAAAAATATTTTCGCTGGCTGCCTGGGGCAGCGCTGGGTCTTTACGGCGCGCGCCTGGTACATGAATGGCTTGCTGTTGGGAATCTGGCTCTCATTGTGAGCACAACTGTTGTCTTCACTTTGTTGACGGCCGTCACCCTGCGCCGTTTGTCCCTTGCCCAAACCTGGCCAGGGCTGCTGCTGCTAGGTTATGTATTCTACCCGGAAGCCAGTCCTGTGACGGCCGTATTCGTCGCCGCCGTTGCCGGCATCACCTGGGCGCAGCAGATGTACGGCCGTTGCCATCGCACCCCTTCCCTTTTCCACCACATCACCCTGATCCTCATTGGAATTGCTTTTCCCATCCTGTACATCCTCACCCTCGCTCCCGACATCTTACCGGCCGACAATGGTGAATTCCAACTCATTGCCGCCCAACTCGGCGTAGCTCATCCGCCCGGCTTTCCCCTCTACACCCTGCTCGGCTACCTGATGACCCGGCTGCCCCTCGGCGCTTCTCCTGCTTACCAGGTCAATCTGCTATCCGCCATCACCAGCAGCGCCACCCTGCTGCTGGTTTACCTGAGCGTGGTTCGCCTCAGCCAACGCCCCCTGGCCGGCGTCACGGCCGTATTAGCCCTGGGCACAGCAACCACCTTTTGGGCGCAGGCCACCACCGCCAACATTCGCAGCCTCACAGGGTTCTTTGCCGCGGCTATGTTTTACACTCTGATTGGCTATGCGCAAAAAAGAAGGGCGCAATCAGGAAACAACACGACCGATCGCTGGCTGATCTGGTTTGCGCTGGCTGCCGGACTGGGACTCACTCACCACCTGTCGCTGCTTTTCATAACTTTGGTCGCCATATTATTCATCCTGCTCGTAGATTGGACCATTTTGCAACAGCCGCGCCGCTGGCTGCGACCATTACTCGCCGCAATAGTCGGACTCATCCCCCTGCTTTACCTGCCACTGCGCGCCCATGCTGATGTGCGCGGCGCCTCCCCAGAACTTGCCACCCTTTCTGGTTTTCTCTACCATATCCTGGCGCGCGGCTTTCGTGGCGATTTTTTCTACCTCAGTACGGCTACTGAACTATGGGAACGGTTCAAGGTGATGGGTAATGTGCTCACCTTCCAATTCCAACCCTGGCTGCTGGTGGGGATGGGATTCGGGATGGTCTGGCTGCTCTGGCGCGACCGGCGGCTGGCTTTTTTGCTTGGCGGTTCCTTTGCCATCCACACGTTTATCACCGCCACCTATCGCGCGCCGCAAACGATTGAATATATGCTGCCCGCTTATGTGGCGCTGGCCTTGTTATTGGGCTGCGCGGTCGGCAGTTTCCAGCCCAAAACGGCGCAAGCACAACGACTCCTCCCCCTGCTGACGGCGCTGCTGCTGGTAACGGCCGTTTACCAGGGCAGCCAGCATTATCCCAGTTATGTTAGCCTGCATACTGATACAAACGCTCGTGACTACGCGCAATCCATTCTAACAGACGCACCGCCAGGCAGCGTTATCCTCGCCGATTGGCATTGGGTGACGCCTCTGTGGTACCTGCAAGAAATTGAACAGCAGCGCCCTGACGTCCTCATCCAATATGTCTACCCACAAGCGGACCTGTACACCGAAACCTGGGCGCAGCGAATTGCCACCGAACTGGCAAACGGCCGTGCCGTCATCGCCACCCATTATGACGCAGCCGCGTATCACCAACTACCTCCTCCTGAACCGCTGGGTGAAGCTTTTCTCTTTCGTCAGGAACCGCGCATCACGTTGCCCGCCAATTTCACCATCCTCAACGTCACCCTGGGCAGCGCCATCCAATTGTCAGGGTATCAATTGAACACAACGGCCGTTGCCGTCGGGCACGAAGCTATCCTCACCCTCGCCTGGCAGCCTACAACCGACCTGCCCACAACAACGTCCCTCTTTGCCCACCTGGTCAACGACAGCGACCAGATCGTCGGACAAGAAGATGTCCCCGCCCAACCGCAGCCTGCCGGCATCACCCTCACCCAATTTCGCCTGGTTCCCCGTCCGGGAGCCTCCCGTCTGGGAGCCTCCCATCTGGGAGCTATGCCCGGCGTCATAACCATTCACGTCGGCGCATACGCCAGCGAACCTCTCCTCAATGAGAGCGGCGACCCGCGCACCCCCATTGCCACGCTAACCCTGCTGCCGTTGAGCGCCCCACCATTCACGCAGAACCGCGTACAACGCCCCATCATTGGCGCCGCCCAAACACTTATCGGCTACGATTGGGACACAACCCTGCCCGGTCAGTATCGCCTCTACCTGCACTGGCAAACGCCCGCCGGCTACATTACCGAAATACGCGACAACCTCACGCCCGATCAACTCGATTTGCCACCTTACAAAGGGGCATGGGGTATCACGCATACACAATGGAATTTACGCGGTGGGTGGCCGAACAGCCAATACGTGCCCTTTGCCCAAGGCATCGTCTGGACAGGCGGGCTGCTGCCACAACTGCAATCACCATTGTCGCTAACACAGCAATTTCACAGCAGCCGCCCGATTACGCGCGACCTAGTCATTTCGGCGCGGCTTATTGGGTATCAAGCAGATGGTTTCCAGTGGGCCTGGACGGAGCAAGATGATTCCATCCCTGCGTTAGGCGCAATTCCCACTCTGAAATGGATCGCCAATTCACAAGTGTACTCCCCACACCGCCTCACCATCCCCGACACAGCCCAACCAGGACAAACCATCGGCGCAACCTTGCGCCTCTACGATGCCTTCACCAACCGGCCCGTGCCCATTTTAGATGAGCGTATTACCAATCAGTTTCCGTGGCTGCCGTTGGGACAACGGCCGTTCCCTGTGACCGGGAAGCAGTGAGCAGTTGTAACTATACAGGCACACAGAGAACAGAATGGCAAAAACACAGGGTTTCCCCTGTATTCTCTCTGTGAAACTCTGTGTTTCCTCTGTGCAGCTCCGTGTTCCCAATCCGCTGTTGAACTTCTGACTGGCAACAAAAAAGCCCACATAACATGTGAGCTTACATGGGCCTACTAGGATTCGAACCTAGAACCCAGCGGTTATGAGCCGCTTGCTCTGCCATTGAGCTATAGGCCCGGTTCGATTGATGATTTTAGATGATTACAATCGTAAATCGTCAATCCACAATCGTCAATGAGGAGCGGCAGACGGGGTTCGAACCCGTGATAACAGCTTGGAAGGCAGTTCTCACGGGTGCGCATTTTCCCAGAGGTAGATGGGGGCTGATCATTTACGGCGCTGCGCGCGCCCGAAGAAGGCAGAAATAAGCTCTTCCTTGCCGTTCACGGCGTAGGAGTCGGCAGTTGTCCTGATATTGGTATGGCCCAAAATGTCCCTTACCTCGGTGAGGGACAAATCTTTGAGCATTTCTTTGGCGCGCCGGTGGCGGAATGAGTGCAAGTTGGTCGGCTCGTGCGCCGGAATCCCGGCGCGTTGGGCTATTTTTGTGGTCAGCCCGCTCATTGTCTGCGTAGTCAGCGGTTGACCGCTGCGCACGTCCACGAACACATAGCCATGATCGGCGACGCGCAAAACGTGCAGCAGCTCCTCGCGGATAATGAGCCACGCATTGAGCGCCATCGCCGCGCCGTGATACGCCAACAACACCTGCGGTTTGTCGCCTTTCTCCGTGACCTCGCCGACAACGTAGTATTCTTCAATGTCGGCATTCCAGATGATGGCAACATTGTCCAGGCGCAGATCGGCCAGGCCCCCACGCCGCCGCGCCGAATCCATCGCCAGCCAAAGTATTGCCGCGTCGCGGATTCCCGTAGCGGCCAGCATCCGCCAGGCGTTGGCCGACGAAACAGACTTGACCCCTTTCCGCTCCTTCTTGAACTTAAAGACGCCGTCCGTGTCACAGGTGGTCACGCCCCGCGACCGCAGATGATTCCACAAGCTGCGCGCCGTGCGCACGTAGGTATTGCGCGTGGCGACGGCCGTATCACGGCTATCAAGCCAGTCCTGCCAGTCGGCTAAGTCGCCGGCGGTCAGGCCGGTCACAGGAACGTCTTCAAAAAATTCGATTAGCCGGGCAACGGCAGGGCGGTAGACACGCTGGTATGTCTCTTTAGAGACGCGCAGACGACCACGTCCGTCGTGGGCACAGAAATAAGCAACATCTGATAGGTTCATAGGTTTTGGTACTTCTGGTGCGTTGTCTGGTCGGCAACTGTCACCATTGTACCGATGGTTGTTGTCATTGGCAATCATCGTATTCTCCTCTCTGCGGCGGCCGGGGCGCTTGTGGCCCCGGCCCGGCGGCGGGTGTCTACAAAAGAAGGATACACGAGCATGTTGGACACAATAGATTTGGCGCAAATCGGGATGGAATCAGGGCGCTTTTGGGCAGCACTGGCAACGCTGGCGCTGTTTGGAATTGCCTACAATTTGCTGATCGGCTACTTGCACCGCAACGGATACAACGATGGTTTCGTTTGGCTTGAGGTAGTCGGCGGTGTTGCCGCCACTCTGTTAATCGGGGCCATCGTCACCGGAATTCATACCGCCATCCTCTACCTGCTGTTTTTTGCCATTTCCGGCACGCCCATGGCGATTGGCGACATCATCCGCTATGTGCGCGCCCGGTCGCAGGAGAAGGATGAGTAGTGACAAAGCCGCGCGAGTGGGGCAACGGCGCTCGGCACGCCCGCGACCGGGCTGCCGAGGAGGTTGTTACCGCGCTGCGCCAGGCGGAGCGCACATTAGACCGGGTAGAGCGCGGGGAGTTTACCCGCGCCGGGGTCGAACGCGATCTACTCCGTTTAATCCGCCATTTGAACACAGCAGCGCGCCATCTGGAAAGCGTCGGCGCGCCAACACTACCGGATTAGTTTTTTTTCACGAACAACGGGGCATCTGTGGTAAGCCCTCCCGGAAAGGGTTAGGCGTTCCGTTTCCTTTACACGGGTGAAAGGCGCGAGTGTTTATCTTACCGCTCAGTCCTACCCGCCACAGATGCCCTAATCCTCTCAACATGGACGATTTATTAGCTCAGGCCATCGCCGCCATCATGCAAGAAGAATTATTATCCTCACAACTGAATGTCACGCTCGTCCCGTCACCGCCAGAATTCCAGCCCACGCACCGCCACCGGCGCGTGGTGGAGGAACGCAATCCAGACTGGTACAGGCAACTGTGCCGCGAATGGCATAGTAACCGGCAACGGCCACGCCGTAAGCGCCACGGCGATACCAAGATTAAGCGCCAGCACACGTTACGGGCACTGGCGGAACTGGCAAACGGCCGTTGCCAAACTGAATACGCCCAACGGCTACGACCATACGTTGAGCGCGAAACCGCCCGATTTTTACAGGAGCATCTATGTGAGTGCAAACACAATGAATACTGATATTTGGCATGATGTGTTACACGATTTGCGGTTGCAGATGACGAGTGCGACCTTTGACACGTGGCTGGCAAATAGCCACCTGGTGGAACACAGCGACGGCCGTCTGGTGGTGGCTGTGCGCAATGCGTATGCGGTAGATTGGCTGCAATATCGCCTCTACGACGTGGTAAACCGGGTGGTAACGGCCGTTACCGGCCAGACTCACGAGATTGTATTTCAGGTTGACAAAGTGGAGGATAGCGCACCGGCCGACGACCTGACCCTGCGCCACCCACCGGCCGCGCCGGTATTCCCAGGTTTCGAGCCAATCCGCTCCAACTTTACGCAAATGCCCCGCCAATTCTTCGAGGTTGTGCTGCGCAGCGAGTCGCCAGTTGTGACCGCATTTGTCGCGGCCGTCGTTGATCAGACTTACGGCGTCATCATTAACTACCACACCGGCGAGCGTCGTGAGTGGTGGGAGGCGAGTTATCCGGAGATTGGTCGGGTGTGCGGCCTTAACAGCATGGCAAGCGTGGGCAAGGCTCTCAAGACCAGCCGGGCCAACGGGTACGTTGTTCGCAGTGATGGCACACGTGAATTTCGTTATAGATTGCGACGAATTGGGGAGCCGTTGGACGACCCGATCAAAAAATGATCGATCAAAAAATGATCGGGGGTCACTCGTGTAAGCCGATCAAAAAATGATCGGGTATGTTTTTTGACCCGATCAAAAAATGATCGGGTTCCGATCAAAAAATGATCGGGCGTACCAGAGGTAGACCGGCTTCTAAGAAAGAATAAGATAATTAATACCTATCTTGGGGATTTTTTATGTCTAACACACAACAAAACCAAACCAATTACGACGAACCCGTAATCGTGGAAATGTTTCGCTGCCCCGTCTGCAACCACAGCGTGCAGCGCAAGGCGCGGTTGGCGCACTATCAGCGCCACGTGCGCCGGGGCGAGATGGCGCAGCAGCGCGACGCACGGACTGGCGAGGTGACGTATTTGTATCAGGCCGCGGCGTTGCTGGCGGCGGCGCCGGAGGTGGCGCGATGACTGATTCGCTTATTTCGCCTGAGCTGCAAGAGTTGATCCGCGCGCGCATTGACGAACGGCCGTTTGTTCCGCCGGTGCTGCGGCTGATTTGTAATAAATGCAACGGCCGTTACCCGGTGGGGCCTGAGCCGGTGGCGTTAGGGTTTGGACCAAATGGGGCGACGGTGTATGCGGGCTGGCTGGAAGTTTGCCCGCATTGTTTTCACGGGCACATTGGCGGCGACGTGTTGGCCGTCGAGATGGTTGAGGTAGTCAATGCCCTGCAACCGCTCTGATTACCCGTCTAATTGGCCGCAAATCCGCGCCCGCATTTTGCGACGCGCTGGCGGCGCAGAGGCCGACCCGCGTATTGGCGCGCGCTGCGAATGGTGCAGCGTGCCCAACTACGCCATCCGGCGCGGCGACACAGTAACGGCCAGCAGCGACTCCTACCAGGAATCCGCCCGGCTCAAAGCAAAAGGCGAGACCGTCGTCGTCCTGACCATTGCCCACATCAACGACCCCAACCCGGCCAACTGCGCCGACGACAACCTGGCCGCCCTCTGTCAACGCTGCCACCTGCGCCACGACGTAGCGCAGCACCGGCGCAACGCCACCCGTACCCGCCGCCAGAAAATTGTCCAGGCCGGGCAGATGGAGATGATACTGTGATTGACGACGCCTTAACCGCGCTTCTATCCGGCGAAAAAACTTACGTAGAAACGATGACCGGCCTACGCTTTCAATTTCGGCAACCCGACGAAGACAACCCCGACAACCGGCTGCTGTGCTACCGCGTCGGCAGACTCCCCACAATCCGAGAATTCACGGCCGTGCGCCGTGTCCTGGAGGCCATGCGCCCAGGCGCTGACATCAAATTACTAGAGCCATTAACCTACACGGGCAACGACGGAAAAAAGCGACACGGCCGCATCTTTTTCTGGACCAAAGCGCAAGCGGTCCAGTCTCCGCTATTTTAATTTGACAGTGAAATGAGAGGTGATTTATGAATTTACTGTTTGAATGTAAGCGTGTGGCCGAAGAAACGAAACGGCCGTGCGTGGTCTTTGATGGCGACGTTTGCCCTCTGGACGACGCGGTGCAGGCGCTGCAGGAGGCGCGTATTTCTGAACAGAGACACCGTCTGTTAATTACCTACATCGCCTGGCCCAACAACTACGCCTTCCGGGTCAAGGTGGGCGACGTGGGCAGAGTTTTAGATTGGTGGCAAGGAGTTAAGTGAGGTGTTCAATGACTATTAAGTATGGGCGGCTCATGTACGAGCGGCCTCGATTAACCGGCGCGGGTCGTGATCCCCGGTCGGGATACGAAGCAGGCCGGATTTATGACGTTGATCCGCAGGCGGTGGCGCGCCTGCGGGCGATGATGCAAAGCGCACAAGGCGCAAAGGAGAAAATGGTGAAGACGATTAAGAAGACGACTATGGATACAGACGATGGCGCCGGCGTAGCCGCCGTTGCCCCCTCCCCTATCGGGCTGCAAGAGGCACACAGCCGTTACATGGATGGGGAAAGCATCAAGGAGTTAGCTCCTCTGGTCGGGATGTCGTGGCAGTCGCTGCGCAGTTCGTTTCGCCAGGCCGGTCTCCCCTTGCGGCCGGGCAAGGGCGACAGCCGTCCACAGCGGCGACGCGAGAAACAGCAGCACGAAGCCAACATGCCCCCGGATCTCGCCTTCGATGCCCTGACCCCGGATCTCGCCTACGATGCGATGATTGCCAAGTTGGCCATGCCCTCCTGCCCGGCCTGCGGGCAGCCTACTCAGGATGGAAATCACTGCCGGGCATGTGTGGCTGCTGGTATGGCCGCCGCTGCTGATACGGCCGTGCCGCCATCTCCCGCGAACAGCGCCGCGCTGTTCACCGCGCTCCTGGCTGACATGCGCGCCCTGGTCGAGGGCGCGCGCGCCCTTGAGGTCAATATACACGTTAAGATCGGGTTCTAGGAGGCGGCCATGCTAAAAAATATACTGTTTTTTATTTTGGCGCTCGTGGGTATGAGCCTGTGTATGATCGGCTATCTGTGGGTTCTCTCGCAGATGGGGATCAACTGCGTACTGTGTGCGTGATAGATTAGCAGACTGAAAATTTCAACTAACAAAATGGAGGCACCTGTGGAAATCAAATTGATCGAATTCGAGTTCGGAATGACGCAAAACCTGGGGGATTATACCAACACGCGACCCTCTGTGAAGCTGGTAGCAGAATTGGCCGAGGGTGATGATGTTGATATTGCCCTGGAGTCATTGACGACAACGGCCGTGCAGACCGTTCACGGCCTGGTAGATGATGAGATGGAGGCCGCCGGGCGGCGCGTCAAATATTATAACGGCCCCCTGTTCCGTGTGCATTACAGCGACGTGCGGGAGTGTGTCCTCATCTCCTCTACCCATGCCGACCTGCCCCAGGAAGCTAATTGGCGAGACCGGGATAAATGGAGTAGAGCATCCCATGATCACCCGGACGAGATGCGCCACTACGTCGCCGTGATGGTCGCCAATCGATGCGCTATCGAGACGGGCTACCTGATTTACGAATCCGTTGTTGACATTCCGGCGCTACCCGATCCCGATCCGGAGCCGCTCTGGCATAAAAAGGATTTGGAACAAGACCTGAAGGCGCTGCGCATTGACGGGGCGCTGTGGGAGGAACTGGCGGCACTGGATTGGGTAACGAGTCAGTACACCACGGAACTGCGTCGCCAACTGTGGGGCGAGTACCCGCCATCCGAGGAGATTGTAGCTCTTATTCGCGGCAACGCTGCCGTGCGGCCGTCGGTAGATGAGGATGACGAGGAGGAGTAGGCATCGTGAACAAGCTAAGCCCAGATTACGAGGTTCTGCCCGTATACGGCTTTGTGTGCTGCTCATGCGGCCACGAACAAGCCGCACGGCCGTCGCTGATGATGCAATTCGGCGAAAACTCCGGCGCGGGGACGTGCCTGGCTTGCGGTGAGTTCCTGCACCTCAGCATAGACGAGGATGCGGGGATCATGGTTGCGGAAGCCTGGGATAGCTGGCTAGAGAAAGAAGAGACGGCCGTCACTGAGGCGTGACGGCCGTCCTGGTGGGCGTGGTAGCCCGGTGTGTGACAATGCCAGTCTACCACGCCCCAGGCAGGAAACGCAATGAATTTCCTAATATCAATTGAATCAACCAAGAGCAAGGAAATGCTGGCGCTCAGGTGGGGGGGGACAAATGAAATACCCAACTGAGAAGGAGATTTACAGGCTAAAGCAAAAAGAGACGTTGCCAGGCCCGGCCATGCCGCCCGTTGGCTGTCTGGCCGTTGTAGGCGTGGTCATATTACTGGCATTTGGCGCTTTGTTTGGCGGCGACCAAACGGGTACAGGCAGCCGGCGGGATGAAGTGGCCGTTGCTCCGGTATTGGTGACGGCCATCTTTCCCTCGCGTACATTGCAGTCAACCCCCACGTTAAAGGCGACGGCGACGGCCTCGCCAGCAGCGACGGCCGCGACGGCAGATGCAGCTTCCCCGTCGCCGGTGGGGACGGAAACGGCCATTCCGCAACAACCTACGTATACCCCGCTGCCTACCTATACGCCGCTGCCCACCTTTACCCCTCTGCCGCTGCCAACAAATACGCCCCACCCCACTTATACGCCACTCCCTGCCTACACACCCCTGCCCACCTTTACCCCTCTGCCGCTGCCAAC
>JACSRF010000224.1 GCA_014879875.1 Anaerolinea sp. | reverse complement strand
GGCACGGGCAAGACGCGCCTGGCGATAGAAGCAGCCAACCGGCTCTGGGAACAGCGCCGCGATCAGTTTCCCGATGGCCTTTACTTTGTTGGCCTTTCGGCCGTCGCCAGCCCGGACATGGTCCCTGTCGCTATTACCGAAACCTTGAATAGGCACGGTAATCCTGACCTGTCGCCATTGGACAGCCTGAAAGCGTTCTTACGCGACAAACAACTGCTGCTGCTGCTGGACAATTTTGAGCATCTGTTGGATGCAGCAGCGCATATTGCCGATTTGTTAACGGCCGTTCCCCATCTACGTATCCTCGTCACCAGCCAGGCCGTGCTGCACCTCTATGGGGAGCAGGAATTCCCCTTGCCGCCACTGCCCCTGCCCGACCCGGCACACCTGCCCCCTCCGGCAGAACTGCTCAACTACGCTGCGGTACGCCTCTTTGTCGAACGGCTGCAAGCGGTGCAGCCACACTTCAAGCTAGATGAGACAAACGGAACGGCCGTTGCCGAAATTTGCCATTATCTGGATGGGATGCCGCTGGCCCTGGAACTGGCGGCGGCGCGCGGCAAGCTGTTCACCCCGGCCGCCATGCTCGCCCAACTCAGCCAGCGGCTGCGCTTCCTCACCGGCCAGGCGCGCAACCTGCCCACCCGCCACCAAACCCTGCGCGCGACCATTGATTGGAGCTATAACCTGCTCACCCCGGCCGAACAGACGCTTTTCGCCGGGCTGTCCCTCTTTGCCAGCTCCTTCACCCTCTCCGCCGCCGAGGCGGTGTTCGGCGCGCAACAAGTAGAAAGCCACGTACAGCAGTCACCGCTTACCCTTCACCGCTTACCGTTTACCGACATCCCCGACCTGCTCCTCTCGTTGGTAGACAAAAATATGCTGCGCGCCTTGCCATCTCCAGGAGCCGAAGAGCCTCGTTTGCGCATGTTACAGACCCTGCGTGAGTATGGGTTAGAGAAGTTGGGGCAGTTGGAAACGGCCGTGTCCATCCACTACGCCTACGCACTCTATCACACCGACCTGGCCGAACAGGGCAAGGCCGGACTGCGCAGCAGCGACCAACCTACCTGGGTACAACGGCTGCGCCAGGAAGAGAATAACCTGATCGCCGCCCTGGATTGGCTCTTTGCCAATGGGGAGGCAGAACACAATGGCCCTCTTTTGGTGCGCATGATCACAGCGCTGTCTCGTTTTTGGTCTTTGCAAGGGCGCATCCGCGAACTACGCCATTGGCTGGAACGCGCCATGAGCTATCTGCCCGATTTGTCCCCAGACTTACAGATCGTGCTGCTCAACGAAATGGGCAACGTGGCGCAAATTCAAGGGGATTACGTCACGGCCGGGGAGACGCACCGGCAGGCGCTCGAACTGGCACGCCAGTTACAAGACGACGCCCTGATCGCCCACACGCTGCACTTCCTCGCTTATGCCGCCGGCCGCCAGGGACAGTATGAAGCGTCCAGACAGTTGTTTCAAGAAAGCCTGGCGCTGTACCGGCGTCTGCCTGACATCGCCCCTATCCAGCTCACCACGCTGCTCAACAACCTGGCGATTGTGCATAAACGGTTGGGCGAGTATGATGAAGCTATTGCGCTGCTGCAAGAGACTTTGAGCGTCAAACGGGAAATTGGCGACCAGCTTGGTTTACCCGCCTCCCTTTCCAACCTCGGCAATTTGCTTGTGCTGCAAGGCAAGCTAAGGGAAGCGGAAACGCATTTGCGGGAAGCGCTGGAACTGCGGCAGCGGCTTCAGGATCGTCAAGGGATGCTCTATTCGGTCAATCAAACAGCGGGGCTGGCGGTGGCGCAGGGGGAATATGATCGCGCGGCCGTTCTCTATGCCGCCGCCGATGCCCTCCACCAGGCTATGGCTATCTCGCGCACGGCGGACACCATCGCCGACCAGGAACGGGACATGAAACTGGTACACCGCCAATTGGACGCCGCCGCATTGGCGCAATGCCAGGCCAGCGGCGCACGCATGACGTTAGAAGAAGCCGTCGCCTATGCGTTAAGTCAGGATACGTCTACAGGCAAAAGCGAGATTCTGTACGACCCTGAGTGAAACGTGACCAGAGGCAGGCATTTCGCGCTTCACGTTTCACGTTGACATCCCTTAATCTACAAGACCCACAAGACGGCCGATTTCGTCGCGCCCAATTCGTTCGCTGCCTTCCCTGCCGGCTACGGTTCCAAAATTTGCCCACGTACCGCAAGTTGTAAATAGACTACAAATCTGCAAAATTCGCCATTGAAAGCATTTCTAGTATACGTATCAAATCCTGGGACATAGCCCACAATAGTTGATGGCGATTGCTATGCACGAAAAAGTGGTCGCCAGAAAATATACGAACCTTGAAATTTTGTTGAGTCTGGGCATTCCAGGCTTCCAGATCATCGTAATTCACCAAATCATCTTGTAAACCGCCGAAAACAGAAATGCCACAGCCCAGGGGAGCCTCATGATAATAGGTATACGTTTCCACCAGCGCAAAATCCGCCCGTAAAGTGGGCAGCAGCAATTCCATCAACTCCTTATTCTGTAGTACCGCCATCGTGGTGCCATTCAGACGACGTATTTCCTCCATGAACTCTGATTCCGGCAATTGGTGAACAGGTATCCTTGAGTTCGGAATCTGAGGAGCTTTGCGTCCTGAAACAAATAAATGGCATGGTTCAGGCATACCCTCTC
The DNA here is from genome assembly GCA_014879875.1 of Anaerolinea sp. Lineage (GTDB taxonomy): Bacteria > Chloroflexota > Anaerolineae > Promineifilales > Promineifilaceae > JACSRF01. Next base: position 14,693 of record JACSRF010000224.1, on the reverse strand, counting down.
TACGCAACTGACGCGCTAATTCAAAGCCAATGAGTGCGCCCATGCTGTGGCCCCAAAAGGCAAATGGCCTATCCAGATAAGGTCGAATGACGTGGGTCAGTACTTGCACCATTGAGGGGATGTGTGTAATAGGCGCTTCTTGTAATCTGTTCTCCCGGCCAGGAAGCTGAACAGAACATACTTCCACTTCTAGCGGCAAGGCTGTTTCCCAATCTCGATATAACGAGGCGCTGCCGCCAGCATATGGAAAACAAAAGAGGCGTAAACGGGCTTTTGGTTTGGAAGTGAAGCATCTTACCCAGACATCGGAAGTTAACATAGGCTTATAATCGTTCCTCGGTAACTACTAAGACTCTCCGGCTGTCATTCCCGCAAAGTGCCTGTCCCCGCGAAGGCGTGGGGCGGGAATCCACAGGTGAAGAAGGATTCCTGCCGATAGTGTACCAGGCTTTGCCCAAACGAACAGATGCCTTGCGCGCTATTTTCAGCCAAAGTGGGCCAGATAACCCGTCCGCCAACCGTCCGAAACAATTCCCCATAATTGGACAGTACCAGGATGCGTACCGGACGGCCGTTGCTTATCATTCCCCTGATTAAACCCAACATCAACAAGGAGTGAATGATTGATTATGAAACCAAAACCATTGCGTTTGCTTTGGCTCAGTCTTGTTTGCCTGCTCGTGCCCCTGCTGTGGTCAGGGGCCGACAAGCCCGCCCCGGTCGCCGCCGAGGTACAGGGGGGCACAACGCCCACCACCCTGGTCAGCGCCGGCGCGGCCACCTATGCTTTGGGCGCGCCGCGCATCATCTGGCACACCCCGTCCGACTGCTCCGCGCCGCCGAACGCCGCCGATGCAGCGCCAACAGCGCCAGAAGACCCGGAGCGCATCGCGCGCACCTTCACCTATGGCGGCCTGACGCGCATCCTGCTAGATCGCAACGACCCCCGCCCGCCCGGCGTCTGCAATCCGTACCACATTTATTCCAACGTCGTCGCCGACAGCACGCACATCTACTGGGCCGACGACGATGGCCTGGTGCGCCTGCCGGTCGAAGCCAACGTGGGCGATACCCCTGAATTGGTCAATGCCCTCATCCAGAGCGCCGGCAACGGGCAGCGTGTGGAATTGGCGCAAAACGCCAACTACATTTTCGCCATCACCTACCCGAACAACTCCCAATCAACGGTGCACCGCATCAACAAAAGCAGCGGCCTGCGCGACATGGTCGCCGCCCCATTCAGCGGCCTGGCCGCCGATTTGCAAGCCGACAACCAAAACTACGCCTACTGGCGTGTCGGAACCACGCTGCGCCGCGCCTATTGGCCGTTGTTCAGCTACGTGGTCGAAACCGTCGCCACCGGCGTCACCGGTTACTACGCCGACGGCTTGCGCAACGAATGCAACCCAACCTGCACCGACGTTCATTACGTTTATGTCGCTCAGGGAAACCAGATACGGCGCTATAACAATCTGAATGGCTCGCTCAGCGCCGCCATTTACACCAGCAGCAGCAGCCAGGAACCGGCCGTTTACGACATGGTGGCGACCAATACGCACCTGTTTATCTTCGAGCGGCGCGATTACCTGCCCTGCCCCGGCTGCTTCATTCAATACAACCAGGTTATTTTGCGTATGGGTCGGACTGGCGGCACGGCCGTTCCCCTTTACGAACATCTGGCCGGCCTGCCCGTTACGCTAGACACCCTCAACCCGCAAAATGATGGCAGCAGCCTCTACTGGCAGGAAGAAGACCGCGTCCTCAAACTGCCCAACAACGCCGAGGCGCTGCCACAAACCAACCTGACCATCGCCCGCATGGAAGTCACCCAGGGTATCCAAACGACCACGCACGGCGTCAACCTCATCGCCGGCCGTCGTACCTTTGTGCGCGTCTTTGGGCAGGCGGCCACCGGTTCCGTCTCCGGCGTCACCGCCTTCCTCTACCGCGTCAACCCGGTCAACTCCCAACCCATCGGCGATCCGTTGGTTCCGGTCAACGCCACCGGCACACACCTGGCTGTGTCCAGCGCTCCCGCGCCGGAACTGCTCGATGGCGGCTTTCTGTTTGAGCTGCCCATGTCCTGGGTTGACCCCGCCTTACCCATCCTCAAGCTGAAAGCTGTCATCAACCCCTACAACACACCACTGGAAAGCAATCCCAATGACAACACCCTTTTCAGCCCCACCTTCACGCTGCTGCCCTCACCGCGCCTGGAAGTAGACTTTTACATCATTGGTTACACCGACGCCAACAACGTCACCCACTTCCCCAATGGCATTACCGACGTGCAGCAAACCTTTAGCTGGATTCGCCGCACCTACCCCATCGCCAACGCCCCTGGCTATCTGCCGAACTCAGCGCCCGGTTTCCAACCCAACGTCCATTACACCTTCATGGACCAGATCATTCCGCGTCTCAACGGCACGCACCCTGACTGTGATGATTTGGACGACGATGAGAAATCCTTCTGCGCCACTAATTACATCATGGCGCAGCTAGATGCGTGGCAGGAACGAGATTATGACGAGGAAGAAAATCCCGTCTACCATATCAAATACGGCATGTTCGACACTTTTGCCGGTTTCAATCGCGGCCGGGGTCGCGGCGGCACAACCCTCTTTGGCTACCTGTATGGCTTTGCCGTTGGGCCGTCTGGCGTCAGTTGTTGTGGCGCTGACTGGGACACAGACGGCGCCTTCACCGACTGGTACACGGCGCACGAGTTGGGGCACGCCTTACAGCGCGGCCATCCTGGCACCGGAACCTACTGCGGCCACGTTGCCAGCGATAACAACTACCCCTACAGTGGTTCACGCATTGGGCCGGACAATGGCAGCCGTTGGGCTTTCAACGCCGGTGAAGCGTACTTCAATGCGCCACGCCAGGTAGGGACCAGCAAACCCGGCAATTACGCGGATTGGCACGACATGATGGGCTACTGTGACCTCCAATGGCCCAGCGATTACACCTACGCCGGGCTTAGCGATACCATCTGGGATTGGCATCCCTATGCTCTGGGTCAATCGCGCCAGCCGCGCCCGGCCGTTGCCATTGACGTGCTGCGCATCTACGGCGTGCTGCTGCCCAACAGCCAGACAGCGCAGTTCCATTATCTGCGCCGCGAAGCAACAGGCATCGCCACGATGAACAACAGCGGCGAGTTTGTGGCACGCCTGCTGGATGACCAGAATCAGGTATTGGCCGAGCAATACCTGGCGACGGAAGCGGGGGATGATGGCTTCTCCGGTTACAGCTTTAGCGTGACCATGCCCTTTACCGCCGGGACTAACCGCATTCAAATTGTGAAACTGGCCGGAAATGAGGTCTGGGCAGAGCAGATGGTCAGCGCCAACGCGCCACAAGTTAGCAATGTCCACCTGGTTAGCGCAACAAGCCCGGTGACAGGGACGGTGACGGTGCAGTGGACGGCCGTTGACGCCGACAATGACCCTCTCACCTTCGACCTGCTCTACAGCCAGGATGGTGGCAGCCACTTTGAACCATTGCGCATTGGCATCAACAGCAGCAGCACGCAGCTAGACGCCAACCTGATCGGCGGGGGCAGCGCCATCCTGCGCGTCATTGCCAGTGATGGTGTGCTGCTGGGCACGGCCGATTCCGCACCCATCACCATCGCCGCCAAGCCACCGCAGCCCGTCATCCTCAACCCGGCCGATGGTACAACCATCACCTGGGGACAGCTCGTCAACTTCACCGGCGAGGCGCTCGACGTGCAAGACAACAGCGTCAGCCCGGACAACATGGTCTGGAGCAACCAGTATGGCGTCCTGGGGACAGGCGGCATCCTCTCCGTCACCGATTTGCCGGTAGGGATCAACGAAATCACCCTCACCGCCACCAACAGCGCCGGGCTGTCTGCCAGCGCCAGCATCATCGTCATTGTCAAGGATGATGGGCAGCTTCCCGGCCCAACGCTGGCTGTTGGGCCGTCGCCCATTGGTTGGCACGTGGCTCCTGGAGAGACGGCGCTGCAACAGGTTAACCTGCTGTTGGTCAACTTGGGCAGCGGCAACATCACCTGGACGGCCAGCAGTGACGCCGCCTGGCTGACCCTCAGCGCCAGCAGTGGCAGTGCGCCCGGCAGCGTGACCGTCACAGGCAGCCCGGCCGGCATGGCCGACGGCGACATCCGCAAGGCGACCCTCACCCTCAGCGGCACGCCAGATGATGGCGGTCCGCTGCAAACCATCGCCATGCCGGTGACGCTGAAAATGGGCGACACCTGGGGCGATTATGACCCACCCGGCTGGCAGCTTTACCTGCCCGCCATCTTGCGATAACACCCGGCTTATCCAGGTTCGGAAACAGAGGGGACCGCGTTTCATGTTTAGGGGCGCGGTCCCCATACCCATACAATCTCCTTCTCTGCGGGCAGCGCCGTGTTTATCGGCGCGATGATCTTCTTGTTTTCACAGGCCCCGGTTAACGTGGCCGGACTGCGCCTGGGGTTGATCGGCGTATTTACTTTGCAAATCGTCAGCTTTCTGTATGATCGGTCAGCCGCTCCAGAGATTTTGGGAATATCTGCGCACGCTGATCTACAATATGAGCAGGCGCGAAGCGTGATTGATAATGGATAGAAGGAAATGATGATCTGGGTTATTGCTTTTATTATTTCGCTGCTGCTGACCCTGGGGATGGGGGTGGTGTTTGTGCTGTTTTCGCTGATTGCCTTAAATGGATTCATGAGCATGAAAGCAGCCATGCCGACCTATCTGGTCTTTAACTGTTTTGCCTGGCCGGTGATGGTGGGGGTGACGACGCTGGTGACGTGGGTTGTGCTTACGTTGGCGAAGCAGAGCCAGCCGCTCTGGCAGCTTGCGCTTTTGAATGCTGCGCTGGTGACGGCCGTCCTGACGCTTGCGGCGCTGATCCTTTATTTCGGCTGACGATTGTTCCTACCAACAGTAATCATTCACCCCGCCCCTTGAGCGTTCGACTGAACTAACGCCGAACTCTTGTCGAAGGAGGACCGGTTTCGACAGGCTCAACCGACAGGGGGGTGAACGGTTACAAATCAATAGGGGCAATCAGTTCACGTTCCTGGTGCATCATAAACGGTTGCGTATCCCCAGAGGTGGCGCGATCAGAGGCCGTCCATGGCAAGTGTAGAAAAGTCACCGTGAAAGATGGAGAGGTTGCGTTGATGAGCAAAGCTGACCTGCACGGCCGTTCCCTCCGCTAAATTGAGGGTGTGTGGCTGCCAGCTATGCACGATGCTCCCATTCTCCAGGGCAACTTCGTAAATGAAGGCAATGCCCACAAACTGACGCGAACGGATACGGCCGTTCCCCTTCTCATCCACTACAATGTGGGCGTCATTCGCCCGCAGCAACACATCAACGGCCGTTCCCGACGGCAAGCGCGTCGGCTGCGCCAGATAGCCCAGCGGGGTCATGACGCCGCGCCCATCCACCTGACCGGGCAAAAAATCGCTCTGACCCATAAACGTCGCCACAAACCGCGTGCGCGGCTGGTGAAAAACTTGCAGCGGCGACCCAACCTGTTCCAGCCGCCCCTCATTCATCACCGCCACCTCATCGCTCAACAGCAGCGCCTCCTCCTGATCATGGGTCACGAAGACGGCCGTTGCCTGGCTTTCCTTGAGAAGCTGCTTCACTTCCAGGCGCACGCTGGCGCGCAGCGCCGCATCCAGATTAGAGAACGGCTCATCTAGCAGCAAGACGACCGGATTGGGCGCCAGCGCGCGCGCCAACGCCACCCGCTGCTGCTGCCCCCCGGATAGCTCATGCGGCATCTTGTTCCCCAGCCCGGCCATGCCCACAAACGCCAACATCTCCTCGGCGCGCGCCTGCCCCGCCTTGCCCTTCTCCAGCCCAAAGCGCACATTTTCCAAAACGCTGAGGTGCGGAAAGATGGCGTAGTCTTGAAACACCATGCCCGCCCGCCGTTTTTCCGGCGGCACATTTGTTTTTTGCCCGTCGGCTACCGTTTGCCCAGAAATTTCAATCAGGCCGCTGTCGGGACGCTCAAAGCCGGCGATCAGGCGCAGCGTCGTCGTTTTGCCACAGCCGCTCGGCCCCAGCAAGGTTAAAATTTGGCCGCGTGTGACACGCAGGGAAACGGCGTTGACGACGTGCAAGTCGCCAAATGATTTGTGCAAATTGTGGCAAAAAACGGCCGTCGCCAACATCACCCCTTCTCCCGCAGTGTCAACCAGGCCAACGGCAGCGACGACAACAACAGCAGCAGCAGGGTAGGGGCGGCTGCGCGCGCAAAAAAGGCTTCGTTGATGTGCGTCCAGACGGTGGCGGCCAGCGTGTTGAACCCCAACGGGCTGAGGATGAGCGTGGCCGGCAGTTCTTTCATGCAGGTGAGAAAGACGAGCAGCGCGCCGGCCGTGACGCCCGATTTGACCAGGGGGAAGGTGATGCGCTGGAAAATGGTAAACGGCCGCTGCCCCAAACTGCGCCCCGCCTCTTCCAGGCTGCGCGGGAGCTGCAAAAATGAGGCACGCTGCGCGCTGATCGCCTGCGGGATGAACAAAATGACATACGCCCCCAATAACATCGGCAATGTCTGGTACAGAGAGTGGACGGCGATGATGCCCACGTAAACGGCCGCCAGCGCCACCACAACCCCCGGTAGCGCAAACGCCGCATACGTGATTTGTTCCAGCGTTCGGCTCAATCTGCCCGGATAGCGCGTGACCAGGATGGCGACCGGCAGCGCCAACGCCACCGTCAACAGCGCCCCTAATGCAGAAGCGGTCAAGGAATTGAGGGCCGGTGACGCCAGATTGAGCAGCGAGTGTACGTTGCTTTGCGCGCCGCCCAGATCGCGCACCAGCCAATCTTGCCGCCAGCCGCGCCCAAACCAGTAGAGCAAACCGGCCGTCGGCGTGACCAATGCCAGCGCCAACACGCCGCCCACATAGAGCAGGGCGACCCCTTGCCAGCGCCCCAGGGGGACGGGCTGCGCCTGCCGCGCCGCGCCCGCCGACAAACGCGCATACTGCCCACGGCTGCGGCTGCGATACTCCAGGTAGAGGATAACGGCCGTCAGCAAAACCAACAGCAGCGCCAGGGTGGCGGCCGTATCCAGCCGGTAGCCCTGGTAGCGGTTGTAAATGATGCGCGTGAACGTGCTATATTGCAGCATGGTTACCGCGCCAAAGTCGCGTAAACTGTACAAAGCGACCAACAAGCTGCCGGCGACGATGGACGGCCGTAAGGTAGGCAAGGTGACGCGCCAAAATGCCTGCCAGGGGGAATAGCCCAGGCTGCGCGCCGCTTCCACCAATGATGGGTCGAGCCGTTTCAACGCCGCGCGCACGGTCAGAAATGTATACGGGTAGGTGATCAGGGTCAGCACGAAAAATGCGCCAGGAAACCCATAAAAATTGGGCAGCCGCTCGATGCCCGTGAGCGGGAACAATCCTTGTTGCAACAGCCCTTTGGGCGACAGAATGGAGGCATACAGATAGGCCGCCACATAGCTGGGGATAACCAATGGCAGCGCCGCCAGCACCGCCCAAAGCCGTTTGCCGGGCAGATCGGTACAGGCGGTTAACCAGGCGAGCGGGATAGCAATAACGGCCGTTGCCCCGGTCACAGCCGCGGCCAACCCAATGGTATTGCCCATCACCTGCCATGTACGCACTTGCAACAGCGTGGCCGCCACCTCAGCGCCAACCACCATTCGGCTCAGCAGATAAGTGGGCACGACCAGGATCAGCAGCGCAACCACGCCTCCTCCCAGCGCCAGGGCAAGCGTAAACCACGACAACGACGGCCGTTGCCAATCCCACTTGTCGCCAATCCAACCACGTTGCTGTGCGCGAATCAATTTACCTACTGTCATGACTCTCTCTGATGTATTTCGTCTTTGCGTGTGCAGGGCAATTTGACAAATTGCCCTACATTTTGTAATTCCGCATTTATGTTACCGTAAGATTATGGGTATATCTGAAGATAGTATCAAGGGCAGACGTTAATTTAGAAATTGTCAGCCAGTCATCATCAATTTAACCAATCGGCAAGAGATTTTTAACCTGTGCTAAATTCCAATTTATCCATTTGGCGCGAAATCCCAAAGAGCCACCATAGTCAACGTTGGTTAAGCGTACAAGTTTCGTGTAAAGCGCGTCACACACAATCACACAAAACTCATCTATACTAACCAGCAGTTAGACACAACCGAATTTTCCTCCTCCTTTTCTCCTCCTTTCCTCTTCCACAAAAAAAGCCCCGTAACGGGGCTTTTTTTGTGGCTGATAGTTATAAGAATTTATTACAAAGGGGCAAAGAAACAAAGGGACAAAGTGTAATAAGTTCTTTGGTTCTAACGGGCGGCTTTTAACGATAATGTAGGCAGATTGTGCCCAAAAGTGGCGCAAACGACTACCTCAGAGCGCCTCAGAATCGTGCAGCCACGAAATCCGCCAGAACCAGGTTTTTTCTCTTTCTTCTCTCCGTGAAACTCCGTGTTTCCTCCGTGAAACTCTGTGTTTCCTCCGTGAAACTCCGTGTTCCCTCTGTGAAACTCTGTGTTCCCTCCGTGAAACTCTGTGTTCCCTCCGTGAAACTCTGTGTTCCCTCTCTCCTCCCTTCACCCTCCTCATGCCTCGCGCCAAAATTGCGGCAAATAGGCGCGATGCGTTTGCAACAAATCCTCCAGCACCGTTTCCACCTGATCCGCGGCCGGCCCCAATGGGTTAGCCAACAACGCCTGGTAAGCCAGTTCCCGGTCACCGGTAACGGCCGCCTGCGCCGTCAACATCTCATACATCTTCACCTGCGCCAATAAGCCATAACAGACGGGTGGTAACGGCCGTGTCGGTAACGGCACAATCCCCTCTCGCCCCACACGGCAAGGCAGTTCCAACACCCACTCTTGCGGCCAACCCGCCACCGCACCACGATGCGCCACGTTAACAATGTGCGTTTCCTGTAAATCATTGTAATGCGCCGCCAAAAGCTGCGTCGCCACCGTCGAATAATACGCCCCACCCCGCTGCATCAACCCCTCCGGCGGCTCCGACCGATCCGGCTCCGCATATTGCGCCAGCAGTTTTTCTTCAATCGCCAGCACCTCTTCGGCCCGCGATGGCGGCCAGGCGTCCTGCTGCGCCAATTTATGGGCTGTCTGGTAGAAATAATGCAAGTAATAATTGGGAACCATTTGCAAGGTAGCAATCAAGGAGGGATCCCATTCCGGCGCATCACTGGCGCGCAGTTCCGCCACATAATGGGCCATGATGCGCGGCCATAACTCTTCGCCATCCACCGCAAAGCCACGATGCCAGGTCAGGTGATTCAGGCCAAGCGTGTCCAACTGTGCGCGCTCCGGTTCCACGATAATGCCCATAGCCGCCAGGTGTTCCAACGTCGTCATTTTCATATTGTAGGGGACATTGCACACGCCCACGGACGGCACGTTGGGGGCATAACGGGTCAGGGCTTCGGTGATCAGCCCGGCCGGGTTAGTGAAATTGACCAGCAGCGCGCCAGGAGCCAATTCTTCCATGTCGCGGGCAATGTCGAGGATGACAGGAATGGTACGCAGCGCCTTGGCCATGCCGCCCACGCCCGTCGTTTCCTGCCCGATCAGGCCATGCCGCTGCCCCAGGTATTCATCGGCGCGGCGGGCAGCCATCCAGCCCACGCGCAGTTGGGTGAGTACGTAAGCCGCACCCGGTAAAGCGTGGCGGCGGTCGGTGGTCAGGTGAACACGAAAGGGGGACCCTTGCGCGGCCACCATGCGCTGCGCAAACCGACCCACAACCTCCAGGCGCTCTGGCAAAACGTCAACCAGCCATAATTCTGTCAGGGGCAATGACGTCACCCGCGCCAGAAAGCCATTAATCAGTTCTGGGGTGTAACTGGACCCCCCGCCAATAACGACAATTTTCATGATTTTTTCTCCGTATTACATGTTGCATATTGCTGTGGCCGGTCTCTGACCGAGCCACCTGACTGGCACGGTCAGAGCCTGCACTGAGCAAAGCCGAAGTGAGACCGGCCACAGCAGAGGGGGCTGAACGCTTACACGGTTATAAACAAAGTCAGCGCGAACGCCATTTTGCGCCGGTTTGTTTCAGGAACAGATACCCTTGAATCAGGTCGCCAAGGAACCAACCCAGGCCACCCAGGATGAAGGTGGTCAACATGGTGACAAACTTGAAAGCGACCAGAAAATTAAAGGTAACGCCCGTCAGCAAAATATCGCCCACAACGGCCGTTGCCCCCAACCAGGCGGCTTCACGCTGCCACGCGCCCGCATCTTCGCGGCGCCGTGCGCCCATCACGCGCGGCAGCAGCGCCACCATCCCCTCAATCGCAGCGGCGCTGATTAACGCGGCGGCAAACAAATTGGCATAGTTACCGGCCACGTCGCCACGAATCCAGGTCATCGCCCCGCCTAAAACGGCCACGACAGCATGGGAAAGGCCACCTACGCCACGTCGGCGCACGGCCGCATAAGCCAAAGGAGCGATGATGGCAATGGTGTGTACGTTATACCAGAACCACGTGCGCGCGATCAGCGGCGTCACCACCCAGGCGCCCACGACAATCAGCGCCAGCGTCAACAGCCCGGCCAACGCCAACTGCTGCGTGCTCAAACGGGCGGCAGCCATAATCAGCCGGGTGGTGGGACGATGCGACTTTGGCGGCGCGTTCGCGCCAGGGGGAGATGGGATGGGCGTCGGCAAAGGAGGCGTCCTGACTGGCAAACTGGCCGTAGGCAGCTTTGCTAACGCTTGCTGCAAATCGCCGGTGCTGGGCCAACGCTGCTCTCGTTTAATTTGCGTGGCGCGTAGGATAACCTGTTCGAGATGGGCGGATACGGCCGTATTCAACTGGCGCACCGGCGGCAGCTGCTGCAACAATGGGTAAGAAGCGGGGTCAACGCTGGTCAGCAGCGTAAAAAGCGTCACGCCCAGGGAATAAATGTCACTTTGCGCATCGCTTTGACCCGTGCCATACTGCTCCGGGGCGGCGAAGCCAGGCGTGCCTAACAACATCGTGTCCTGCTTTTTACCCGGCGTAAACAGACGCACAATACCAAAATCAATCAGCTTCACCTGCCCCTCACGGTTGATCATGATATTGCCGGGCTTCAGGTCACGGAAAATGATGGGGGGCATTTGCCGGTGCAGGTAAGACAACACGTCACATAATTGCTGCGCCCAATTGACCACATCTTCTTCGGCAAATGGGTGCTGCCGCACCTCAATCATCTGCTCCAACGTCTGCCCATCAATGAACTCCATCACCAGGTAATGCCGGTCATAAATGGTGAACTTGTCGGTGACGTAAGGCAGGTTAGGATGTTGCAAGGAACGCAGCAAACCTGCCTCACGCTCAAACTGTTGTACCGCTTGAGCGCGATCTTCGGAGCTGGTAATGGCGGAATCAGACATTTCTTTGACGGCCAAAATCTGCTGCGACCGTGTATCCACCACTTTGTAAATGGCCCCCATGCCGCCCTGACCGATTTTTTCGAGAATCAGGTAGCGATCATTAAGGACAAACTGCGGTGGCAGGCGCCCTGTTCCCAAATTGACTGGCGCGGGCGTCAGTCCAGGTGGGGTTGCGCGGGGTTGAAAAGGTTGTGGCAAAGACGCGCCACATCCACCGCAGAACCTGGCGCCTATGCGGTTGGCACGCTGACATTTAGGGCAAATAACCTGGCTTTGGTTCATAGCAGACTCCTATGCAAGACGGAGAGGTTTCACGTAGAATCTCGTCGAGGATTGTATCAAAATCATGCCGGTTGTCACTTCACGGAACAGAATCGGGATCATCGAGCAAGCGGAATAATGCCCCCATGATTTGCCCATTGGTGTCGCCATAGATGGCGATTTGCGCGGGCGCGTCGGCAAACCGTTCGGCATCATAAGGCAGTTGGCCGAAAATGACGATGACGGGTTTGCCCGCAGCGAGCAAGGCATAGACCAGGCTTTCTTGCGCGGTTTCGCCAAACTTTTGGTAGCGCAGGTTAGCATCCCAGGCGATGACGACGATAGCGTCAACCTGGGGAACCAGGGCCAACGCTTCGTTTTGCGTCTGCCAGATGTCGGCGGGCGCAGTGGGGTCATAAAAGCGTTCGGTCACGGTACGCCCGCGCGCGGTCAACAGTTCGCCCAGCAGGCTTTGGCCGTCGTTGCGCTGTGTGCCGGGGTTGATCGCTGCCGGGCTGAGCAGCAGCAGCTGGTTTTGGGTGGCGGGCAGTGGCAGCCAACCGGCGCTGTTTTGCATGATTTGGGCGGCGTCGCTGCCGGCCGTCGCCGCCAGTTGTTGGTGCGCCGCCTGATCCATGAGCAGGGGCGGGAGCGTCGGCGCGTCAAGCCCATAAGCCAATTTCAGCCGCAGCAGGCGGCGCACGGAATCGTTGATGCGTTCTTCAGAGAGACGGCCGCTGGCAACGGCCGTTAACAGCGCCGTGTGCATATTTTCGGGAACGCCATCGAGCGCCACGCTCAGGAGTAAATCGTTGCCCGCTTCCACGGACAGCACGGCCGCCTCGCCCAGCGCATAATAATTGCTGATGGCTCCCATCCCCAAATCGTCGGTCATGATCACACCCGCATACCCCATCTGCCCACGCAGCAAGCCGGTGATGGTCGCCGGGGAGAGAGAAGTGGGACGGCCGTCGGCCTCCGTTAACGCCGGTATTTGCAAATGGGCCACCATCACGCCGCCCACATGGGCCGCCAACGCCGCCTGAAAGGGAGGCAAATCTGTCTGCCAGAGCGCGTCCAGGGTGACGTCCAGGCGGGGGAGGTCTACGTGCGAATCTACGGCCGTGTCGCCATGACCGGGAAAATGCTTGGCGACGGCAATGACGCCGCCCGCCTGTAACCCCAAAATGTATTGCTGCCCCATGCTGGCGACAGTTTGCGGGTCGTCGCTGAAGGCGCGCAGGCCAATGACGGGATTGGCGCTGTTGCGGTTCACGTCGAGCACCGGGGCATAATTCATGTTCACGCCCATGCTCAACATCTCTTGCGCCACCGCCTGCCCGATGGCGTAGACAAGCGGCGCATCGTTGGCCGCGCCCAGGGCCATGGCGCTGGGAAAATGGGTCAGGCCGGCCGCCGAGCGGGCGACGCGCCCCCCTTCATGGTTCCAGCCAATGAAGAGGGGGATTTGCGCCCCTTCTTGCTGCGCCAGGCGTTGCAGTTCAGTCGCCAACGCCAACACCTGCTGCGGCCCGGCCAGGTTGCGATCCAGAAAGATGACGCCGCCGATGTTCATGTTGACAATGCGGTAACGGGTGGCGTCGTCAACGGCCGTGCCCGGCATCCCCACCATCAACATCTGCCCGATCTTTTGCGTCAGCGTCAGGCGGTTGAGGATCGCCTCCACCTGCGCGTCATCTACCGGGCGCGGGAACAGCGGCGGCGTTGGCGAAGGGATGGGTGATGGGGAGGGCGACGACGTTGACGACGTTGACGACGTTGGCGTCGTTGGCATCGTTGGCGCCATTGCCGGCGGGAGGGTTGCGCCTGGCGGCGCGCTGCCCGGAACCAGCAGCGTCGGCGTGGCGGCCGGCGTCGCCTCTGTCTGTGATGTGATCGGCGTGAGGGGGGCGGCGAGAACGGCCGTCAAGTTGACGGTCGTCGGGTTGACGGTCGTCGGGTTGATGGCGGCAAGCGTATCTGTATTGGCAGGGTTGGCCTGCCAGTTAGCCAAAACCCAAACCGTGATCAGCAAAAGCTGCCCCAGGACAACGAGTAAGAGAACTTCCAGCGGTTGGATACGGCGTCTCATTTACGGCCCCCAATCAGGATGCATTTCGTCGCTGGGCCAGTCGGCGGTGAGGTTGATCAGTTCGCCGGTCGCCACAGCATACAGGTAGATGTCCCAGTCACCATCCTGGTCAGAGGCAAAGGCGAGCCAACGGCCGTCGGGCGACCAGGTCGGGGTAATGGCGTGATGGGCGCTGTTGGTTGCCTGATCTCGTTCGCTGCCGCTGTGCAGGTCGGCCAGGAGCATGGTCACTTGTGGCCGATTGCTGGGCGTGATGCACAGCCCCCACTCTTGCACATCATTAATGCGCTGGCCGCAAGCAAAAGCGACCTGGTCGCCCAATGGCGACCAGGTGGGGTACTTGCTGTTGCCATCGAAGTGCATAGTCAGGTTCAGGGGATTGTAGGGATCGGCCAGGGAGACGCGGTAAATTTGAAAATCCGTCTCGCCCACCGGCAGGTGCATGAAGGCAATGGCCTGGCTGTCAGAAGACCAGGTCACGTCGCCGCCCAAGGGGTAGCCATCGCCAACCAGGTCAAAGCGGGCGGCGCTGGCGGCCATATCTACCAGGCCGACCTTGTAATCGTTGCTGCGCGCGGCCGTTTGCGCCAGGCTGCTAAAGGCGAGAAAACGGCCGTCGGGCGAACAGGAAGGAAAGCCATTTACCTTCGACCCCACCGGCAGATCGGCCGACGTCACCAGGGTCACAGCGCCACCGTTGGCGGCCACGTAAGCGATCTCCATCCAGGTGGGGCTGAAGATATCGTCGGCGCGCTCAAAGAGGATGGTGTCTGCGCCGCACCAGTGGGGCCACCAATCGTAGCCCACGGCCTCTGTGAGCTGGCGCGCGCCGGCCGGGTTTTGCACATCCATCACGTAGAGGGAATCTTTGCCGGCGCGATTGGACACGAATGCCAGACGGCCGTTGGGGGACAGCAGCGGTGGCGTGGC
>JACSRF010000201.1 GCA_014879875.1 Anaerolinea sp. | reverse complement strand
GTCCCACGCTGGACGACTAAAGTCGTTACTACAAACCAGACCCAAAATGATTTTCTGAACATCTATAGCATACGGAATAAAAGATTTGACACGGCCGTTTACCAAAACAACTTGCTATCCACTCCCTGCACGCCGTATAATGCAGATGACATAACAAAATCTGGAGACTACCCCATGACACACCCCATCATTGGCTGGGAAAAAACGATCCCTGTCCCAAACAAGTATTACTTCACATCATACCTGAATGCGCGCAACGGCCGTTTACACTTCGAAGACCTCGACCTGCCGCAAATCTTCCTCGGCGACCAGGCAGACCAGGGACTAGGGCAAACCATGCCCAGCCCATTGGAGATCGTCTATTTGCCCGTCATCCGGCAGCGGATTGCGCAAATGAACCGGGTCTTTGCCGAAGTCAGCGCCGAGGTGGGGTACAACGGCCGTTTCCTCTACACCTACGCCTCCAAAGCCAACGCCGCCGAAGAAGTCATCCGCACCACCCTCGGCGCCGGCGCACACCACGAAATGTCCTCCACCATTGACGTAGACATCGCCCGCCTCATGATCCAGCGCGGCCTACTGCCCCCAGACCGGCTGATCATCTGCAACGGCTTCAAGCCCGAAGGGTCAGCCTACGCCACCAACATCATCCGCCTGCGGCAGGAACACACGCCGGTGATCCCGGTGCTCGAAGACCTGGGTGAAATCGCTCCCTTCCTCAACGCCGGGCTTTCTTTCGATGTCGGGCTGCGGCAAAAGAGCTACGGACCAAACACCAGCGAAGCAGAAATAGAAGCGGCCAACTCCCGCTTTGGCCTCGACCTGGAACATTTGTGGAAAGCGGCCGCTTACATCGCCGCCGCCCCCAACCTCAACCTGACGCTGTACCATTACATGGTCGGCAGCCAGCTCATGGACGACGACACCTTCCTGGCTTACCTGAAACCGGGGGTGGACCTGTATGCGCGGCTGCGGCAGCGCTACCCCACGCTGCACATTTTCGACTTTGGCGGCGGTATGCCCGCGCCCATGACGCTCAACTTCACCTTTGACTATCACGGCTTTGCCCGCAAACTGCTGCTGGCCCTCAAGGAAGCGTGCGCCCGCTATAATGTGCCGGAACCAGACGTGATGGGGGAATTCGGCCGTTACACCACTTCCGAACATGGCGCGCACATCTTCAAAGTGATCATGGCCAAGGACAATAAATCCAACCACCCCTGGTACATCATTGACGGCTCCATCATGTCCTCCTTCCCCGATAGTTGGGCGCTGGGCGAGCATTTCATCGTGCTGCCGCTGACCCACCTCGACAAACCGTTCCAGCGGGTACAGTTGGGCGGCATCACCTGCGACAGCGACGACGTTTATCCACCGAAACCAAGCCAATCGCCGCTCTACTTGCCGGTGGAAACAGATGAGCTGTACGTGGGCTTTTTCAGCATTGGCGCATACCAGGAGATGCTGGGCGGCGTGCGCGGCAGCAAACATTGTGTGCTGCCCGAAGCGTATGAGTTGATTGTGGATCGGGAGGGCGACGGCCGTTACCAAAGTAACGGCCGTTACCAATTCGACATCCTCACCGGCCAAAAACCGGCCGACGTGCTACACAACCTGGGTTACGCCGTATAAGGAATAGTAAATGATTGTCGGCGAGCGGTGAACAGGAATCCGACGCCCGAAAAAAGTCATCATGTAGGGCAATTTGACAAATTGCCCTACACACGCAAAGACGAAAACGTCGTTTACACATGAGGAGTAGATGGAATGGACAGAACAAGAATCATCTTTGTGGCAATTATTGGGTTAACGCTGATCGGCATTTGCGGCGTCATCGCCTACAATCTGGTAAACGACCGGATCGTCGGCGACCCCACCCCCGTCGCCGACGGATCAACGAACACATCCACAACCCGCCCCACGCCCAGCGCTAATTTACAATCGCCAGAACCGATCTGGGGGCCGAATTATGATGCGAACGATGGCAAACCAACCTACATCTGCGGCGCAGACGCCTTCGGCAGCTACTTCACCTTACAGCAAATGCAGATGTCTGGCAAAGACCTGGCGCACGGTTTCCACCTCGGCATTGTGCCCTTTTCCCTCAACGAAGACCCGGCCTATGACGTCTCCGAAGAGCAGCGCACCGCCTTGCTCAACGCCGGGCTGTGGGACTGCTTGCTCACCACACTGGACTCGGTCGCTTTATCCAGCCCTGGCGTGATCACAGCCATTGTGGACGAAAGCGCGGGCGCCGATCAATTGTGGGGGCGCGACGTACCCACCATCAACGACCTGAAAGGAAAGCGCATTGCCTTCTCGCGCAACAGCGTCGGCGAATACTTTGTCTATTATGCCCTCTCCATCGCCCAACTCAGCCCCCGCTCCGACGTGACACTGGCGCCACAGGACAGCGTGGCCGACGCCGTCGCCATCTTCAACAATGGGCAGGCAGACGTTGTTTCCGGATGGGAGCCAGACATTTACGACGCGGAGCAAAGCGGTGGGACGCCCCTGCTCAGTTCGGCGCAGTTGCGCATTGTCATTGACGTGATTGTAACCTCACGCCAATCCATCAGTAACCGGGCAGACCTGGCGCAAAATTTCCACAATGCCTGGTTTGATACATTGAAAGCGCAGGTGCAAGATTTTGATACGGCCGCGGCCCAAATCGCCGCCTGGGGTAACAACGATTGGAGCTTTGTCTACCCCGAATCGGCCAGCGACGATTTCCGCGCCTGGCTGGAAAACGTCGCACAGGCAGACCTGGGCGACAATGCGTTTGTGATGCGCGACATGCGCCCCATCATCAACCGGCTGCAAATTGCGCGGCGCGTTTGGGCCGCGTCGGACGCCAATCCGGCCGATGACAATGTGGAAGATCTGGTCAACGCCGGCTTTGTGCTGCGCGCGGCGGAGCAGGCCAGCTTACAGCCCAACGGGAAGCCGGTCAACGACACCTTCTCTATTTCGGGACAGTTGGATCTGAGCGGCGTCGCCAGCGGCGCGGCCGCCACGCTGGCCGTGCTGCCCTGCCGCACCTTCAGCTTCTTGCCGGAATCAACGGAATTGACGCTGGAATCACGCCGCATTCTGGATTCCTGCGTTGTACCCACGCTGTCGCAAAGCGTCGGCTTGTTCCTGCGCGTGAAAGGGTCCTCTGCCTGGCCGGCCGCTACGCCATCCTGGACAGAGCAAGACATCCTCGAAGTAGCTGAGGGGCGCGCGCAGTCAGTGGTAGATTACCTGGTGTCGCAGGGCATAGACCCGGCGCGCTTCATTGTGGAAGCGACGCTGCCGCCAGCAGCCAATCGCAATACGGATGACGCCAATATTCAGGCGGCCGACCGGTATGTGGAATTGACGTTGGTGACATCGGGACGATAGTGACGTGAAGCACGTGACGTGAAGCACGTGACGTGAAGCACGTGACGTGAAGCACGTGACGTGAAGCA
>JACSRF010000075.1 GCA_014879875.1 Anaerolinea sp. | reverse complement strand
CATTTAGATTGGTTCAATCTTCGGAGATTGAACCAATCTTGACCAACTTATTGAAGTGCCATTCCTAAGCAGCGATGATGCGCGCGGCGACTTGCGGCCAACGCCATGGTGCAATGCGGTCAGGTTGGTTAAAAAAGTATTCTTCCAGGTAAGGTTCGATTTCCATTTGCCAGATGTCGGCGAGCTGCGCCGCGACGTTGGCCTGCATAAAAAAAGAGTGGCCGATGTGATAATGCGGATCGCCGATTTGCGTGTTGAGGTCGCGCAGCACGGTGATCAAACCGTGGCTGTCAAACCCGGTTTGCCGGTGATAATGGCGCAGCGCGTCGAAGTTTGGCGCCAGGTGAATAAAGGCGAAACGGCGGCGCAGTGCGTGGTCCACCAGGGCAATGGAGCGGTCGGCCGTGTTCATCGTTGCCAGAATGCGCACATTGGGCGGGATGGCAAAACGGCCGCCGCCCGCCAGGGGGATGGCATGGTCACGGTATTCCAGCAGGTACATCAGCTCGCCAAAGACAGTGGCGATATTGGCGCGGTTGAGTTCGTCAATGATGAAGACGGAAGGCCCCTGGCAAGATTGGGCGCGCTGGCAGAAGGTGAGGAAACGGCCGTTTTGCATCTCATAGCGCACTTCTCCTCCTTCAATTGCCGGGCGAATGCCTTGCATAAAATCTTCGTAGGCATAGGCGGGATGGAACTGCACCAATTCCACCAATCCGTCGCCGCCGCCGGCCAGGTATGCGGCCATTTTTTGGGCGATGAATGTTTTGCCTGTGCCCGGCGGCCCATAAAAAACGGCTTGCTGCTTGCGCGCGATAGCCTGCACCCAGCGGGCAAGCGCTTCTGTTGTGTAACCTGTTTCTTGCGCCAGCGCCGGCAAGGTGATGGCCGGGTTTGGCGCTGTGGCCGCGTCGTAAGGAGTGGGGCGTTCACGGATGACGGCCGTTTCCGCCCATGCCGCTGGTTCTGCCGGCTCTGTGCGTGGCACATCCAGGTCTACCTGCGCTTTGCTATCGAGGCGGCCGGTGGCGGCGCTGCCGGCGCGGAAACAAACCCAGATGAAGCTTTGCACGTCCAGCATATCGCGCGCGCCGAAGGGAGTCAATGCTTCGCGCAGCGAATGGGCATACTGCTGCACTAACTGATAAAGGGCGGCGGTCGGCGGTGTGGTGATGGTAACGGCCGTTTCGCCCATGTACCGCAAAAACCACTGCGCCGCGCGCGGTTTGACAAAGATATCGGTGTCCGGGTGCAGCAAGAAGAGGAAATAGGTGGGCAGGGGCCAGCCATTGGGCAGGTCATTGGCCGCCAGGTAGGCGCTGAAGCTACCCAGCCGTTCCGCGCTGGACCGGTCGCCATAAAGCAAGTTGCGCACCTGCACGCAAAAGGTGGCTTTATCCAGGTTGGGGTGGTGGAGAACGGCCGTATCGCCCGCCGCAGGCACGCGCCGCCATAGCAAATTATTGTCGTGCGCTGCTCGTTCCAGCCGCGCCAGGCATTCGTCAACTTCACCGGCTCCCAACAGGCGATCTAACTCCGCTTTACCCAACATCTCCTGCGCTTTAGCCGCCGCTGCCTGTTTATAGAGAATTTCAGCGGCGACAAACCCCGGATGCGCGAAATCTTCCCAATCTGGGTAACGCTGACGTATCAGGACGAGTAAATCGGTGAGGATGTGTGCTGAGAGCATGGCGTTGGTAATCGGTAATCGGTAATCGGTAATCGGTGGTCGGTGGTCGGTAATCGGTAATCGGTGGTCGGTAATCGGTAATCGGTAATCGGTGGTCGGCGGTTCCAACTACCGCTCACCGATTACTGTTCACCGATTACCGGCTACTGCCGAGCGGTTCCAGGCGGGCAGTGAAGTGTCGCAGCGCCGGCTGCTGCTGGATAATGCGTAAACCGCCAATTTTGTCGCGCAAGGTGTTGACATGCAGAATCACTTCGGCCAGGTAATCCACGTGGCTTTGCGTGTAGACACGGCGCGGAAAGGCCAGGCGCACCAGTTCCATGGCCGCCGGGGTTTCTGTGCCATCGGGATGCAGCCCAAACATCACCGAGCCAATTTCTACCGAACGCACGCCGCCCTCCAGGTAGAGGATGAGGGACAAAGCCCAGGCGGGGTACGTCAGCGGCGGGATGTGCGGCAGCATCGCTTTGGCGTCAATGTAAATGGCGTGGCCGCCGGGTGGCTGCACGATGGGCACGCCATTGGCCGTGAGAATGTCGCCCAGGTAAGCGACAGAGCGGATGCGGTAACGCAGGTAATCCTCGTCCAGCGCCTCGTGCAGGCCGACGGCGATGGCTTCCAGGTCATACCCGGCCAGGCCGCCGTAGGTGGGGAAGCCTTCGGTAATCACCAGCATCGTTTTGGCTTTGTTGGCCCACTCGTCATTATTCAGCGCCAGGAAGCCGCCGATGTTGGCCATGCCATCTTTTTTGGCGCTCATGGTGCAGCCGTCGGCGCAACTGAACATCTCCTGGGCGATCTCTAAGGGGGTTTTGTCGGCGTACCCTTCTTCGCGCGTCTTGATAAACCAGGCGTTTTCGGCAAAGCGGCAGGCATCGAGGAAGAAAGGAATCCTATAATGGCGGCACAGCTCGCTGACGGCGCGGATGTTGCCCATGCTCACCGGCTGCCCGCCGCCAGAGTTGTTGGTGACGGTAATCATGACCATGGCGATGTATTCCCAATGGTCGCGGAGGTGAGCTTCCAGGGCTTCCAGGTCCATGTTGCCTTTGAAGGGGTGGATGAGGTCGGGTTGGTGCGCTTCGGGGATGGGGATGTCAACGGCCGTTCCCTGGCGATACTCCACATTGGCGCGGGTGGTGTCGAAATGGGTGTTGTTTAGCACCATGTCGCCCGGTTTCAGCACCGAGCCAAAGAGGATGCGTTCGGCGGCGCGCCCCTGGTGCGTGGGGATGACGTGCTTGAAGCCGGTTATTTCTTGCACGGCGCGTTCAAACTTGTAAAACGATTTGGCCCCGGCATACGATTCATCCCCCAACATCATGCCTGCCCACTGCGCTGAGGACATCGCTCCCGTGCCGGAGTCGGTGAGTAAATCAATGAGTACGTCTTCGGCTTTCAGCAGAAACAGGTTGTACCCGGCATCCTGCAGCGCCTGCTCGCGGTAAGCGCGGGTGGTGTGCCGGATGGGTTCGACAGTTTTAATGCGAAACGGTTCGATGATTGTTTTGAATTCCATGGCTTGCCTCCGTGGGTGAGCGGTGGTCGGTAATCGGTAATCGGTGGTCGGTAATCGGTTGCGTCGCTAACCACTGAGTAAGCGTTCAAATCCCCTCTGCTCTGGCCGGTCTCCTGACCGTGCCAGTCAGGTGGCTCGGTCAGAGACCGGCCACAGCGGGAGTGAACGGTTACACTACTGATTACTGATCACCGATTACTGATCACCGATTACTGATCACCGATTACTGATCACCGATTACTGATCAC
>JACSRF010000237.1 GCA_014879875.1 Anaerolinea sp. | reverse complement strand
ATTTGAATAATTTACACGTTTAGATTGGACAAATCTTCTGAGATTTGTCCAATCTTCCGTATGTTATTTAATTTTCATTCCTTATAACGTTTGCGATTTGCTGTTGTTCAGGGTCGTGGCGTGGGTCAAAAAGTCGGCAAACGGCATGGCGCCGCGGTCTTCATTGTCCCGTGTGCGCACGGCTACCGCGCCTTCTTCTGTTTCCTTGTCGCCGACCACCAGCATGTATGGGATTTTTTGCAACTGCGCGTTGCGGATTTTCTTATTCATGCGTTCATTGCTCGCGTCCACTTCCACGCGGAAGCCGGCGGCGCGCAGTTTGGCGGCCACTTCCTGGGCATATGACACGTGGCGGTCGGCGATGGGCACCATCATCACCTGTACCGGCGCCAGCCAGAGCGGGAACGCGCCGTTGAAATGCTCGATGAGAATGCCGACAAAGCGCTCCATGCTGCCAAAGGGGGCGCGATGAATCATCACCGGTTGGTGTGGCTGCCCATCTTCGCCAATGTATTCCAGGCTGAACCGCTCCGGCAGCAGGAAGTCTACCTGCACCGTGCCGAGCTGCCATTCGCGCTTCAGCACGTCGCGGAAGATGAAGTCGAGCTTGGGGCCATAAAAGGCGGCTTCGCCCTCTTCCACCGTGTAATTCATACCCACTTTATCGGCCGCCTGGCGGATGGCGCTGATGCCGCGCGCCCACATCTCCGGCGCGCCGGCGTATTTGTCGCTGTTGGGATCATTTGTCCCCAGACGGGCGCGAAAGTCGTCGAAGCCCATTGTCTGGAAAACATGCTGAATCAATTCGACGACGCCGATGAACTCCTCTTCCAACTGGTCTGGCGTGACAAAGAGGTGCGAATCGTCTACGGTGAAGCCGCGCACGCGGGTGAGGCCGTTGAGTTCGCCGCTCTGCTCGTAACGGTAGACGGTACCAAATTCGGCCAGGCGCAGGGGCAGGTCGCGGTAGCTGCGCGGGGCGCATTTGTAGATTTCGATGTGATGCGGGCAGTTCATCGGTTTCAGCAGGAATTGTTCGTCATCCACGTCAATGGGCGTGTATTGGCTCTCTTTGTAGTAGGGATAATGGCCGCTGGTGATGTACAGGTCGAGTTTGCCGATGTGCGGGGTGATGACGGGCAGGTAGCCGCGCGCCAACTGCGCCTGACGCAGGAATTGCTCCAGGGTTTCGCGCAGGATGGCCCCTTTGGGCAGCCACAGGGGCAGGCCGGAGCCGACAAGCTGTGAGATGTGGAACAGTTCTAGCTGTTTGCCCAGGCGGCGATGGTCGCGGGATTTTGCTTCTTCGAGCCGCTGCAAGTATTCGTCTAGATCTTCTTTGTTGGGCCAGGCTGTGCCGTAGATGCGTTGTAATTGCGGCCGGTTTTCATCCCCACGCCAGTATGCGCCGCTGATACGCAGCAGCTTGACGGCGTTATGCCGCACCTGTTTGGTGAAGGCGACGTGCGGACCGCGGCATAGGTCTACGAATTCGCGGTGTTGGTAGATGCCCACGTCTTGCACCGGCGCGGTGAGGGGGTCGCCGTTTTCATCTACTTTGCCGGCCGCCAGTTCATCAATCAGTTCCAGTTTGTAGGGCTGGTCGGCGAAAAATTCTTTGGCGGCGGCGACGGTTTTGCTGGACTGCTCGAATTTGGCGTTTTGTTTGAGAAGCTGCTTCATTTTGTCTTCGATGCGCGCCAGGTCTTCGGGGGCGAAGGTGATGAGCTTGCCGTTGGCGTCGCGCCCCAGGTCGAAGTCGTAGTAGAAGCCGTCTTCGATGGGCGGCCCGATAGCCAGTTTGGCTTCCGGGAAGAGTTCGAGTACGGCTTCGGCCATGACGTGCGCGGCCGAATGGCGAATACGGTATAGTTCTGTTTCCACGTAGGGAATGTTGTTTGTTTGAGACATAATGACCTCCGATGATTGACGATTGACGGTTTGCGATTTGCGATTAATAAGAAGAGCGCCACAGCCCGGATTGGGGCGATGGCGCTCGCGGTTCCACCCAATTTTGGTAAGCAGTTACCGATCACCGGTTACTGCTTACCCTCAAGACGGCCGTTAACGGGGCCACCCGGATTCTCTTACTGTGTCTTTTAATGAGGCAAACGCAAAGGTTTGCCTCAAGGGGGCAGACAAACTGCCTGCCTTCATTACCTGTTACGGTTCTGAGAATCACTCACGGGGGGTTTTGGCAAAGGATTCGCACGATGTGGGCTTACAGCCTGTGGCCCAACACTCTCTGGCGGGAATACCCTTGTTACTCGTCCCGATCATTGTTTTGTCAATATGCGTGTATGTTGTTCATTATAGAAGGATAGAGCAGGTTGTCAACCCTCTGGATTCCTAACCTGGACAAGCCAGAAAAGAATTTAACGCAAAGGCGCAAAGAGACAAAGACGAAGAGATTTGACAAATTTTTAAAATTTGTCAAATCTGACGCAGAGAATGGAGATATTGTCAATCGTAATGAAATCGGCAGGCGAGAATGCGGATTTTGTCTTCTAACACTTCGTAAACAAGGCGGTGTTCGCGATCAATACGGCGTGACCATAAACCACTCAGGCCATGTTGCAATGGTTCGGGTTTTTCCAATCCCTCAAATGGCATTTGTTGAATGTTCTCAATGAGCCGCATGATACGCAGGGCAATCTTACGATCTTGACTCACCCACCAGGTTAAATCCTCAAACGCTCGTGGTTCAAATTCCAAGTTTTTCACGAACGACCTCAACAGGAATTCCTGCGCCACTTTCACGGGCAGCAAGCAATCGCTCCTTCATTTTGTTGCTGCTCAATAAGTATTCTGTTTCGTCCTGTTCGCTTTCAACCAGCTCTGCAACGAGGTGATATATCAGGTTAAATTGACGTGGCGGTAGTGCGTCAATCCATTGGTGAAGTCGGGTACGTTCTTGGGAATAACTTTGTACACTCATTTTCGATCCTCTCATGTGGTGGGGCTTTCATCTTGATGTTGTTTGCTGCCCCTCTCCGCTATTATTTATCCCACTGTTTGCGTGGATTATATCATGAGAAAAAATAACTTTGCAGGGCTTCGAGATTTGACAAATTTTCAAAATTTGTCAAATCTGACGCAAAAAAAGGCTGGCTGCGCTTTGAGGAACCGCGTTCCTTTTGAGGAACGCGGTTCCTGCCGTCCTGATAGCGATGGTTCTTAACCCTGAATTGCTCATGAATAGTCATTGGGGTTATCCACTATCAACCCTTCCGCTTGCGCTATAGTCAACAGTCGTTTATCTGCGGTTACAAATGTTAGTGTAGCCTCTGGAAATTGGGACAGGATAGGTTGCAGTTTTAGGGCGGAGGCAAGCTGTACACTGTCATAAGCGCGTAAAGGATGTCGTTGTACCAACTTGCCAGCGTCATGAATCAGAGAGCGATCAAGTTCAACCACTTGATATTGTGTGTCGAAATCATATTGGAATGCCTGGGTAACGGCCGTTACATCCATGAACGATAGATTATCTTCGCGTTGCAGTCGGGCAAAAGCGCTTAACACTTCTACCCAGGTAATCCGGGACAGTATCAATTGGTTAGCCGCTTGCGGTGCAGTCACCGTTTGTACCCAAACTGAACCCATTTCTCGTACATAACGCTTAACCAATGCACTGCTGTCGAAGAAGTAAGCCTTTATCATTCGCCTCGTTCCTCTATGATGATTTCTGAGAGAGGTTTGGTTGCCGCTTTTCCCAATCTGTCAGCCAGATCGCGCCGTTCTTTATCCGATAAGTAGACAATGGTTGATTGTCCTGGTGGCGGTGTAATCAAACCCGCCGCAGTCAGCGCATGAATGGCTTTTTGTACTTGATCCGTTGTGGTCGCCGACAATATCTGAATTTGCACGGTTTGCTGTTCTTGCAATGGTAATGGGGCCAACGGCCGTAAAACGCCCTGTTCATAAATAACCGTTATCATACTGCTGCTTGCCATCTTTTCACCTCGGTTAACTTGTCTGGCTGAATTATACCATGACAAGTATATTGCTTGCGGGATACAAAAAGGGCTGGCGGTTCATGTTGAACCGCCAGCCCCGACTGTTAACCGCTTACCGTTTACCGACTACCGATTACCGTGCCTGCCCCTGGCGACGATAGAGGACGAAGCCGGCGCTGACGACGACGAGCATGAGCGCGGCGGCAACACTGAGAGCGGCCACGGGGCTGCTGCTGGTGGTGATGGATTGGAGGGTTACGGCCGTTGGGGAGCCACAACTAACAGTAAATGATCCGGTGTCCGTGACTTGATCTTCTCCATCTATAATGCCGTTATCATAATAGATAGAGGCACGCATTGTGTTTATACAAGTTGCACTACTAGTGATTCCTAGTGACTGTAAATCAAACCCAGCCTCAATATAAGGGGTGTCAGCAATGCCGTTAGAATCTGCATCGGCAAAAGCTACGGCACGTAATCCGCCTGCTGGTGTAGCCACATTAACAAAGATAGAGCCATTCCAACTTTGTACTTGAACTAATCCGGTACCCGGAAATATACGAATGCGCCGATCAACACCTTGCATATTATTGCAGTAACCGCTGACATTTGCGCCAGTTCCCGTATCGTTATCTGTATCCAGGCACACTAAAATTAGGGGTTCGTTAGAGACAACGTTGTAGTCGAAGTTATCGTACGTTTCAAATAACCAATACATGAACCCATATGGGGGTGTACCACCCGTTGAATCATTAGTCCATCTTACTTCTCGAATATCAAATCTGTCATCTATATCAGGTTCGTTAGGGTCCCCTTGCACACCAGGAAGTTGACCACCATCTCCGTCCCAGGCTGCTTCTCGTATCCCATCAATGGTAATGGTAATCGCCTGCACAACGGCCGTCCCCAACACCATCATCAACGCCAACAATAGCAAAATCGCTGTTTTCCGATTTCGTCTCAATATTGCCATCTTTGAACTTCTCCTTTATATCTACAGTGTGGACCCTTATGGGTAATCAGGATAAATTTTTGTCATTATACAGTAGGGGTGACTTGAAAGCGGTTGGAATTTGGTTATAACCCCGGTGTTTATGGAATTTACGATTAACGATTTGCGATTTATGATTGACCTGCTCCTGATAAGCTATGAGAAAACCCCAAATCTTTTTCTTAACATCTATAACAAGGTACGTTAGTTCTGCGCCCGTCTACGACGATAAAGCCACCAACCAACTCCCAAACCACAGCTCAAACCGGATGTTAACAGCAAACCATTAATAATCGCATTACGATTTGCGCCTGGCGGTGGCAGGGTGACGGGCGCGTCACCCGCCGGCGCGGCGGTGGCCGCGCGGGGTGTGAAGGTTGGCAGCGTGGTCACGGTGGGCGCAGGTGTGACCGTCGGTGATGGGGTGGCCGTCGGCGCTGCCGTGATCGTTGGCGACGGCGTGACCGTTGGCGTGGCTGTCGCCGTCGGCGTCGCGGTTGGCGTCGGCGTGACTGTCGGCAGGGGGACGGGCAGCGTTGGCAATTCTCCCGCCTGCCGCGCCTGCACCAGGTAATAGGTGGGGCCGCCAATCATGCAGTAATCGCCGATGGGCTGCGAACAGGAGGAAGCGGGCAGGGTGATGGTGTACACATTGTGGGTAGCGGTGATGGTTTGGGTGACACCGGTCATGGTGACGAGCAGGGCGTTGGGTGCGGCGGCGCTGATCACCGCTTCCTGGTCAAAAAAGAGGCGATTAAACAACACCGTCGTCGTGCGGTCGGGCTGGTCCACGCGAATTTGCCCGATGCGATCCAATCGCTCCACCTCCCCGCCGGTTGCCCCGGCCAGGTATTGCAGGGCTGTATGGTACGTCCCGAAAGCGGGGCGGCGTTCCCCATTATCGCGCACCAGTCCAAATGGCTCCGGGTTGGCGGCGCGATCATCTTCTGTATCTTGCAGCTTGAAGAGGGCGATGCGTTCGGCGCCGGCGGCGATAGCGGCGGCCAGCGCTTGCGGCACAAAGGCGGCCTGTTCGCGCAGCGTCACGCGCAAAGTGGGGTCCGGGACAGGCCAGGTGGGGTCGTCCATCGGCGGCGCGTTCGTCTCTACCAACCAGATGGGCTGCGTCAGGCCGCGCGTGCGCATGATCTCCTGAAAAAAGATCAGCAGATCGTAAATCTGGATAGGCTGGAAGTAAAGGTGAGCGGTGGCGACGTCGAAATAGGCGTTGTGTGCGGCGGCTTCTGGGTCGGCCAGCAGTTCGTCGAGCAGGCGCGCCATGTATTGCTCCGTGCCCGCGTAGACGTCGGCCCAATAGGTGAAGGCAGAGAGATGGATGATGGCGTCTGGGTTGGCGTTGTGGGCGGCCAGGTAGGCGACGCGCTGTAATTGGGCGAAGTCGGCGACGCTGCCATCCCAGGTGTGGGCGATCTCGGTGGCGGCGATGTCTGGCTCGTTCCAGATGATCCAATGGGTGATACGGCCGTGCCACCGCCCCACCACTTCACGCACAAATATGGCCCAGGTGTTGCCGGGGTCGTCGTGGGGCAGCCATAACCCTTGCGGCAGCCGGTTGGGGTCGCGCGCCCAATCGGGGATGCCGATGAGCAGGCCGATGACTTCGCGGCCGGCAGCCAGTTCCGCCTCGATTTGCGCGTCGCTGACGGTGGGCGTCCAGGTGTTCGGGCCACCAGCCTGCACCTCCGCCCACTGGAAGCGCACGCGCGTCCAGGCCACACTCAGGTCAGTGGCGGCGTCCACGTTTTCGTAGCTTTCAATGACGCCAAAGCGGTTGTCGCGCGCGGGTGGGGTTTGGGCGTGGAGAGAGGGGAGGGGGGAACGGCTGTTGCCTGCCAGCCACAACAGCGCCAGCAGTAGAATGCGGAGTGCGGCGTGTGGCGTGCGTGTTGCTCGTTGGTAGTGTAAGGACATGTTGTTTCGCTGAGGTTTATGTTGCATGGCGTGAAGCCTGTGAATGGAATTCATAGGCTGATAGAAGCGGAAACCTGTTAAAACAGGTTCAGAACGCTCATTGTAACAGGGCTTTTTTGCAGATAGGGAACATGTTTTAATATGTTTTTCTCTGGTTCTAGCGTTTTTTGTGGTTGATAATTACAAGAATTTATTACAAAGGGACGAAGAAACAAAGGGACAAAGGGAGAAAGAATCTCTTTGTTTCTTTGTCCCTCTGTTTCTCTGGTAGCTTCCCGCTTCCCGATCACCGACCACCGACCACCGACCACCGACCACCGATTACCGATTACCGCTCTCCCTTCACGTACACCGTCTGCGTGGGGTAGGCAAATTCCAACCCGGCAGCGGCGAATTGTTCGAGTAAGGCCAAATTAATGGCGTGCTGCGTGTTGCGATAGGTGAGCATATCGGGCTGTAACACAAAATAGACCACTTCGTACATGAGCGCCGACGCGCCAAATTCGGTGAAATGCGTGCGATCAAAGCGGGTGTATTGTTGGGCGTCAATGACATCGCGCACGATTTGCGGGACTTGCGCCAATTGCGGCGGCGGCGTTTCATAGAGCACGCCAAAGGAAAAGACAATGCGCCGTTCGCGCAAGGTTTGAAAATTACGAATGCGGCTGGTGAGCAGATCGGTGTTGGAAAAAATGACCAGTTCGCCCGACAAATTGCGCACGCGCGTCGTTTTCAGGCCAATTTTCTCGACGGTCCCTGTGAATTCCCCTACCGTAATCACATCACCGATGATGAACGGCTTGTCGAGTACAATGGAAAGGGAGGCAAACAAATCGCCTAAAATGTTTTGTACGGCGAGGGCGACGGCAATACCGCTGACGCCTAATCCGGCAATGAGCGACGTGACCTCAACGCCCAGGTTATCGAGAATGAGCAGCAAAATGACGAGCCACAAAACGAGCTTGCCAATGAGGCCCAACGTCGCCAGGATGGTGACGCTGTTGGCGTCCTCGGCCAGGCGCTGCTTTTTGTAGTGGGAAACCCAAAAGGTGATGACGCCCTGTCCCCAAATGGCAATTTGGATGAAGAGGGCGATGGTGACGGTGCGTTCGAGGATGGTAACGGCCGTTAACGGCAGCGTCAATACCAGCGATCCACTATAGATGGCGATAACCAGCAAAAACCAGGATTGGGTACGGCCGACCAAATCCACCACAAAATCATCGGCGTGGGTCTGCGTGCGGCGAGCAAGGGCGCGCGCGCGCCACACAATGGTTTTTTCGATCAAGCGCAGGGCGCCAATGACGGCGATGACGATGAGCAAAGCCAGCAGCCAGTTTTGCAAGGCGTCGCCCCAAAGTTCATTTTGCAGCAAGGGCATCTCTCTCCTTCTCTGGTGTAGGACAAACTTGCCGGTTTGTCCGCGCCCATAATTGGAATTGTGGGAACGGCTTACGCGGCAAGCGAAGCCGTAAGCGCATTCACGTAAGATTCAAGCGTGTAACAGACTCGATTGTAATAAATGATCCGTCTCTGCACAATTTCTCTAATTCTGACATGACAGCTTTGCAGAGCCTGTCTGCCCTGAAAGATTTCCCAGTCGTATCGGGCATACAGCCGCTCAAATTTTCACGCCCCGTTTATTACGATTTATGCCGGTTCGGGTATGATGAAAAAAAGCAACTATTCAGGTGTTATTTCAGCAATTCTCAATTTGAAAATCGCCATCGGTTGCAACCGACGGCTGCTGACAAATTTAATCTTTTGCCCCGAAAATGAGATTTGTCACAATCAGGTATTGGAACTGTATGATGGAGCAATTTCGAGAACGTACTTATAGAGTGGGGGGGCAAGAAATACATGCGATGGAAGCTGGTCGAGACGGCCGGCAAATCGCGCTGATGATTCATGGCTGGTCTAGTTCATGGTACGCCATGTCACCATTGATGGGTTTGTTGGCGCAGCGCTTCCATTGTATTGCTATTGATTTGCCAGGATACGGGCAATCGCCATCTTTGCCAGGGTCTACAACAATTGCCGGTTATGTGAACGTACTCGCTGATCTGATCGAGCATCTCAACGATGGACCGGTGGTGTTGGTGGGACATTCCATGGGCGGCATGATCGGCGTGACGTTGGCGCTGACCCATCCCATTTTGGTGGAACGAATGGTGCTGTTGAGTCCGACAATTAGCGGCCGTTTATCTACCGCCATTAATTTACTCATCTCGCCCATCACCGTGTTGGAACGCTTTCGCTCTGGCAGTTTTCTGGTGCAAACTGTGGAAAACGGCATTGTCGGCCTGACAGACCGACTGATGCGCCCCGTTTCCTTTGCTGCCCGTTCCGGCATTACCGCAAGTGATTACATGCGTTTGCGCGCCGATGCGCGCCGGCCGGGTCAGGGCAAGGTGCGCGCCGAATGTTTCCAGGCGATGCGGGAGAATAATTTGAGCGGCCGTTTAAGCAAAATGGACACGCCAACCCTCATCTTGTGGGGCGCCGAAGACAACACCGTGCCCCTGCGCGACGCCGGTATCGTCGCCGACGAGTGGCCGGAAGCGGACTTGCGCATTCTCCCCCAGGCGGGGCATTGGCCCCATTTTGAAACCCCAGATACCACGCGGCGACAAATAGCCGCCTACCTGGGACTGCCACGCGCCAGCACGGAGCTGTACCAACCTATTGATGACGATCACCTGATACATGTCAAAGAGGTGGCCCAATTCCTGGCGCATTCCGACATTGGCAATGACCTGAACGAAGCGCAGCGAATGCGCATCGCTGCCCAGCTCAAACAGTGCGCCTACCAGAAAGGAGAAAACATCGTCCATGTTGCCGACAACGGCAACGAACTCTACATCATCTGCGCCGGGTCAGTTGAAGTGTGGAAAGACCCAGAAGGTATTGACCCCAGCCAGCACAGTCACGCGCATATGCAGCATGTCACAACCTTTCGTCCCGGCCAGATTGTGGGGGAATTGGCGATGTTAGATCAGGGCGGCCGCAGCGCCGACCTCATTGCCGGGGAAGATGGCGTCACCGTGCTCGCTTTACAGCGTGACCGTCTGTTAGCGTTGTGCGAAGATGACGCTGTTTTGGGCACGCGGCTGCTGTGGAATATCGCCACGGTGATGGCGGTGCGCGTGCGCTTCGTTTTGTGGCAGCTCAACCGCGCCGAGGAGCGCCGCCTGGCGCGGGAAGCAGGAGAACGGGGGTTGGTGCGCGTGCGGTGAACCGTGAAACGTGAAACGATTACGGATTACCGACCACTACTCTTTCAGCAGCGCCCGTTCCAACCAATCAATCGCACGGCCGTCGCGCACCATTGCCGGCGTCACGCGAATCACCAACCAGCCGTACAGCGCCGCTTCATTATACTTTTCGCAATCTTGTTCAAATCGTTCCGGGTGTGCATGACCCTTGCTGCGCCCGGTTTCCGTTTGCATCCAAATCCCACCTTCCACTTCACAAGCCACTAGATGCTGTTTCCAACAAAAATCAAAGCGCCACTGCCGGTTGGCGTGAAAGCGATATTCACGCTGTGGTTCCGGCAGCCCGGCCAGCCGTATCTCTTGCAGCAAGACTTCCACCCAATCGGTCTGATGACTGCGCGCCGCGCGGCGATGCGGCAGACGGCCAAAAGTGTGTTTGGGTGCGGCCAGGGGGAAGCGGCGCTTGGCAGATGTCTTCATGGGTAATCAGTGGTCGGTAATGCTTTCACGTTTCACACGCATCATTGTAGCACGCAAGTTCTATTTTTGCGAAAATCGCCCCCTTTGCTTGTTGCCATGTGGGGCGGTTTTATGCTAATGTGATGGGCATGAGCAACCCATTTATGGGGATGTGGAGCTGCCATCTCAGCCAGCACAATTCCCCCAAGCTCCAACTCCCAAGGAGACAAAATCATGAGTGTTTACAAGATTATTGAGCTAGTGGGGACCAGTGAGCATTCCTGGGAAGACGCCGCCAAAAACGCTGTGGAGCTGGCGGCAAAATCGCTGCGCGGTTTGCGCATTGTTGAAATCATCAAGCTAGACATGCGCCTGGAAGATGGCATAGTTGTCGAATATCGGGCACGGGTCAACATTTCATTCAAATATGAGGGAGGCGACGATTAACCTGTAAACGGTAATCGGTAAACGGTAATCTGAAAGGCAGCATTGCTTGTGATGAATACGCTTGGGCAATGGTAGAAAAACTTCGGGTTACACGGATACTGGAACGCATCTATTGAACTCGTTGACACAGCAAAAATGGGGTATAATTAGCGAGATGATACCCCAATTATAATGCCACCGCCAACCATAACAGCGGTGGCCTTTTTATTTTACGGGGTGATGCAGATATTCAACTTTTGTAACGATAACTTGCAGCGTAATCATTCACCCGCCACTGCCTGAGCTTGTCGCAGGAGGTGCGGTTTCGACAGGCTCAACCGGCAGACCCAACCGGCAGGTGAGCGAATGATTGCGTAACCTGCTATGAACTGGAGGTCGAACGTTGGAGATTGGTACTGTTAGCACCATAGACATTAACCAGGAGATGCGCAATTCATATCTCGACTACGCGATGAGCGTCATCGTCGCGCGCGCTCTGCCTGATGCGCGTGATGGCCTCAAACCGGTACACCGGCGCATTCTTTACGCGATGCACGACATGGGCATTCGCTATAACACGACGCACCGCAAAAGCGCCCGTATCGTCGGGGAAGTGCTCGGTAAATACCATCCGCATGGCGACTCTTCTGTCTATGACGCTATGGTGCGCATGGCGCAAGATTTTTCCATGCGCTATATGCTCGTAGATGGTCAGGGCAACTTTGGCTCGGTGGATGGTGACAGCGCGGCGGCCATGCGTTACACCGAAGCCCGCCTGGGGCGCATTGCCAATGAACTGCTGGAAGACATTGATAAAGAAACCGTTGATTTTGTGTCCAACTTTGACGACACGCTGCAAGAGCCGGACCTGCTGCCGGCGCGTCTGCCCAACTTGCTGCTCAATGGCTCATCGGGCATTGCTGTGGGGATGGCAACCAACATTCCGCCGCACAACCTGAGTGAGGTTTGCGACGCCATTACCTATCTGATTGACCGCCAGGAAGACCTGGATAACGTGACTCTGGAAGAGTTGATGCAGTTCGTGAAAGGGCCAGATTTCCCTACCGGGGGCATGATCATCGGCAGTGAAGGGGTACGCAATGCTTACGCTACCGGTCGCGGCCGTGTCATTATCCGTGCCGTAGCGACCGTTGAGGAGCTGCCGCACAACCCAGATCGGCAGCGTATCAACATCACGGAAATCCCGTTTCAGGTGAACAAGTCCATGCTGATTGAGCGCATCGCCGAGTTGGTGAATAAAGGGGTGATCACCGATATTTCTGATTTGCGTGACGCCTCAGACCGGCGGGGCATTTCGATCATTGTGGAGTTGAAGCGACATGCGCAGCCGCTGAAGGTGTTGAACCAGCTTTATAAGCATACTGCCTTGCAAACGACGTTTGGCGTGCAAATGCTGGCGCTGGTGGACAAACAGCCAACGCTGCTGTCGTTGAAGCGGGCGCTGCAAATTCACATTGACCATCGGGTTATTGTCATTACGCGGCGCACCCAGTTTGAATTGGATAAGGCGTTGAAGCGGCAGCACATTTTAGAGGGGCTGCTGATTGCCCTGGATCACCTGGATGCGATCATTGCCGCCATCCGCCAATCGCCTGATGCCGACCAGGCGCGCGTGCGCCTGATGGCTAATTTTGGCCTGTCGGAGGCGCAGGCGACGGCTATTTTGGATATGCAACTGCGCCGTCTGGCCGCGCTGGAACGGCAAAAAATTGAGGATGAGTACAAGGAAATTACGGCGCATATCGCCTATTTGCGTGAACTGCTGGCGGATAAGCAGAAAATTTTGATGTTGATCAAAGAGGACGTGCAGTATTTGAAGGACACGTATGGCGACGAGCGGCGTTCGCAGATTGCGTTTGGGCTGGATGAGGAAATCAACATGGAGGATATCATCCCGGATGAGGATGTGTTGGTTTCGATTACGCAGCGTGGCTATATTAAGCGCACGCCGGTGGCGGCTTATCGCAAACAGCAGCGGGGGGGTAGGGGGCTGATTGGCATGAGCACGCGCGAAAAGGATGAGTTGGAGCATCTGTTTGCGGCCGGTTCGCATAATACGATTTTGTTCTTCACGAACCGGGGGAAGGTGTACGCGGAAAAGACGTATAACATTCCGGAACTGGATCGCACGGCAAAAGGCACATCGTTGATGAATATTTTGCCACTGCTGCCGGAGGAAAAGATAACGGCCGCCTTGCCAGTACATGATTTCGCCGACGCGGAGTATCTGACGATGATCACGCGCAAGGGGCGTATTAAGCGCGTGGAAGTAGGGATGTTTGCCAACGTGCGCCCCAGCGGCCTGATTGCCATTAACCTGGATGACGATGACATGCTGGGTTGGGTGAAGCTGACGCCAGGAGAACAAGACCTGATCCTGGTGAGTGAGCAAGGTAAGGGGATCCGCTTTGATGAGGAAGATGTGCGCCCGATGGGACGCGCGGCCGCCGGGGTGTATGCGATGCGCCTGGATGCCTGGGATAACATTGCCGGGGCGGATGTGGTAGATCCGGACGGGTATTTGCTGGTGATCACGGAAAAGGGGTATGGTAAGCAGACGCCGCTGGATGAGTATCGCACGCAAAACCGGTATGGGCAGGGTGTGCGGGTGATGAATTTGCTGCCAGAACGCACGGGCAAAATTGTGAGCGCGCGCGTGGTGGGCAAAGGTGACGAAGTGACGTGTATTTCGACCAATGGGATTATGCTGCGCACGGCCGTTGACGATATTTCGATTCAAGGACGTATTACGCAGGGTGTGCGCGTGATGGATTTGCGCGAAGGGGATACGGTTGCCTCGGTGGCGGTTATTCGTGAAGGCCGCCTATCGCAGGTGAATGGCAATGGGCATGACAAAGAAGAGACGGCGCTGGTGGGGGAAACGGCCGTTGTCACAGATGCCTGACAAATTACACACAATGAGGTTTGGTTATGAATCCCAATGAGATGCTTAAACTGCTGGCGCCCCCCATGAATCCCGATGAACTGGGTATTCCTATCAGCATTATTAATGATCTTATCTTTCGCATCATCTTCAACGAAGGGGAAGCTAACGTGGTGCGCGTTGCCGAAGTCATGGGACTGCACGCGCGCATGGTTGACCTGCAGCTGTCGCGCATGAAGCAAGAACATCTGGTGGAAGTGACCAAAGCGGGGCAATTGGGCAGCCTCAGCTTCACCTATTCCCTCACCGAGGCCGGCGTGAAACGGGCCCGCGACGCCTTTGACCGCAGCCAATATGTGGGGCGTGTCCCCGTCACCATTGACCAATACACCAAAGCGATTTTACTCCAGGCCCAAAACAAGATTCACGTCAACCCGGATCAGGTCAAAAGTGCCCTTGGGCATCTCATTTTACCGGATAATTTCCATCGCAAAATTGGGCCGGCCGTCAACTCTGGTACCTCTCTCTTCCTCTATGGGCCTCCTGGGAACGGCAAAACCACCATTGCCGAAGCGCTAGGCAAAATCCTCTCCTCCGGCGACCCCATCTGGCTGCCTGATGCGCTGACGGCTGGAGGGCAAATCATCCGCATCTTCGATCCACTCGTCCACATCCCCATTAAGGAAGATGAAATTTCCAGCCAGGTGGGCATGGCCGGCAGCACCGATAAACTGAAAATTGACAAACGTTGGCGTCTGTTCGCGCGGCCGGCCGTGATGGTGGGTGGAGAACTGACGATGGACTCGCTCGATCTGCGTTACGAGCCAATTGCCAAAGTATATGAAGCGCCGCTGCAATTAAAAGCGAATGGGGGCATGTTCCTGATTGATGACTTCGGCCGGCAGCAAATCAGTCCGCAGCAGCTTCTCAACCGCTGGATTGTGCCCCTGGAAAGCAAAGTTGATTTTCTGCGGCTGCAATCCGGACAAACCATCGAAATTCCGTTTCGTCAGTTTATTGTCTTTTCCACCAACCTGGATCCCGGCGATCTGGTTGATGGCGCCTTTCTGCGCCGCATCCAAATGAAAGTGGAAGTAGGCGGGCCGGATGAACGCCTTTTCTACCAGATTTTCCTGATGGCCTGCAAAGCCTATAACGTCCCCTTCGACAAAAACACCTTCATGCACTTGCTGCAAAAATGGTACCGACAGGCGCAGCGCACCATGCAATCCGTCCATCCCCGTGACCTGGTGAAAACCGTTATTTCTATTTGTGATTATGAAAAACTGCCGCCAAAGCTAACCCCAGAACTGATAGATGAAGCGTGTGAAAGCTATTTTGTAGATAGCTTAAAAGACAGTGGCAAGACGCTGGCCAATATGTAAACAAAAAGGCCCGGCATTCTGCCAGACCTTTTCATGACTACCCAGAAGCGGCGTGTTTGTAATTGCCCAAGAATAACTGCTGTGGCCGGTCTCTGACCGCGCCACCTGACCGCGCCACCTGACCGCGCCACCTGACCGCGCCACCGGTCGGAATCATTAGCCTTGCAGTAAATTCATCGCCCCTTTCAAAACAGATCCCTCATCTGAAGAACGCCCGCCGGTAGGACGTGCATTCTGCAAAATGCGGTCAGCCAGGCGAGAGAAAGGCAGCGATTGCAGCCAGATACGGCCTGTCCCTTGCAGCGTTGCCAGGAACAACCCTTCACCCCCAAACACCATTGATTTCAAGTTACCGGCGCGTTGAATGTCATAGTTGATGCCGCTTTCAAAAGCCACAATGCAGCCCGTGTCTACCATAAGCTTCTCTCCGTACAAGCGTTTCTCGATAATTGTGCCACCTGCATGAATGAAGACATTGCCATCGCCGCGCAGCCGCTGCAAAATGAACCCTTCGCCGCCAAATAAGCCGGCGCCGATCTTTTTGTTGAAAGCGACGCTTACCTCAGTCCCTAACGCCGCGCACAAGAAAGCATCTTTCTGGCAAATTAGTTCACCATTGGCTTCGTCCAGGTCAATGGCGATAATTTTGCCCGGATAAGGGGCGCCAAAAGCGACGTGCTTCTTTTCTTGAGAGACGTTATTGGTGAAATGGGTCATAAAAATAGATTCACCGGTAACGGCGCGTTTAGCGACGCTGCCCAGTTTACCGAGGAATCCTTGCTCTGGCTTCGAGCCATCCCCCATCTTCGTTTCAAAGCCAATGCCATCTTCCATGTACATCATGGCGCCGGCCTCGGCGATGACCGTTTCGCCTGGATCAAGCTCTATTTCGACAAATTGCAGGTCATCACCAAATACTTGATAATCAACCTCATGGCTTTTCATGGAATGTTACGCTCCTTACTTAACTTAATGGATAAACTGAAGCTTCTATACGCAAGCATCTGCAACGGGTTTCAGGTGAGCCAGCAGTTAGCAGATGCCACCCTAATGGTAATAGGAGGCGTTGTTTTTTTCAAGCGGCGCCAGGGATCAAAACGGCCGTTGCAGTTGTAACCACACCCCACTATCGGTACAATGGGATTGATGCAAAGACAAACTCCAGAAACCCACAATAAATACCATCCCTTGCACGTCCACCTCCAACAAAGCGCGCAAGATGAGGTAACGCTGACCTTTGCCGCCATTGAAACGCTGCTCGGCGCGTCCCTCCCCACCAGCGCACGTACTCGCCGCGCCTGGTGGAGCAATCGCAGCGCCGGCGCGCTGCAAGCCGCCGCCTGGATGCAAGCCGGGTATCACGTTGTGGCTATTGACCTGGACGGACAGCAAGTTACTTTTCGCAAACCGGGCCTGGTTTACAACGTACAGCGTGAGGGGGATATCATCCTGTGGAATGCCGACCTGGTGAAAGCGCTGCGTCATTACATGGGGTTAAGCCAGGCAGAATTTGCCCGTGAATTGGGCGTGCGCCAGCCCACCATCAGCGAATGGGAAACGGGCGCTTACGAACCGAAACGCTCCACCTCCAAACTGCTCACCCTGATTGCCGAACAAGCCGGGTTCAAATACGAATAACGGCCGTCACGCGCAGCTAACGGCCGCCATTCACAGCCTACCCTTTTGTTCTATTCGCTCTTGACAATTTATGCGTCAGCGTATATCATATTGATGCGCTGGCGTATGAAATGTACAAGCAAGTGAATGTTATTCTATAGCCTTTAAGAAACAGATTTGGGATTTTACCATGCCTGGTCCGGAGTGGCTCCAAGCGTAAATCGCCAATCGTCAATCGTAAATGCTATAGTGGGAGGCGTGATGAGTAACTATGATTTGAAACAACTTATTACCATGTGGCAGAGAGAGAAGTTGACGCCGGAACAGGCGATTGGGCAAGTTTTACTGCATTTGGAGGCATTGGCGAATCGGATTGGGGAGATGGAAAAACGGACCGAGACGCGCCGCCGGGGTCAGGAGAAATTCGAGTAGGAAGAGGAAGGGGGATCGCCGACCGCGATCCCCCCTTCATGTACCTGAAAGTCGTGCGCGCCAAACAGAGCAGAGTCGCCGCAGTTCAAATTGTTGCCAGTAATTTATCATCCCCCAAAATTTGTTATAATCAGCAGCACACCACGAAAAAGTGGAATAGTTTCATAAAAATAACGAAAACAGGGGATAAGACCTGAT
>JACSRF010000634.1 GCA_014879875.1 Anaerolinea sp. | reverse complement strand
GTTGTCGTCACCGCGAAGATGAGATTTGTCAGTCAATCAGCGTAACTTATTTAATCCGCGTTCCTAAGCGGTAAATCTTCACCATTCGTGTTACAACCGGTAAATGTCGCTGAATTTTGCGGTGACGTAGCGGACAAAGGCGTGATGGCTGAGCGGCTGCCCGGTGACGCGCTGCACCAGTTCGCCGGGGGTGAATTTACGGCCGTGCTGGTGAATGTTCTCGCGCAGCCAGGCGACCAGGGCGGTGGTTTGCCCCTGGGCCATTGCGGTGGCGATGGTAGGATTTTGGGCGACGGCCGTTTCGTAAAACTGCGCCGCGTACAAATTGCCCAGCGCATACGTTGGGAAGTAGCCAAAGCCGGGGCGCGACCAATGCACGTCTTGCAAGCAGCCCTGCGCGTCATTCGGCGGTGTCACGCCGAGTAGCTCCTGCATTTTGTCATTCCAGGCCGTTGGCAAATCTTTGACGGCCAGATCCCCGTTGAGCAGCGCCTGCTCCAGTTCAAAGCGCAAGATGATGTGGAAATTGTAAGTCAATTCATCCGCTTCGACGCGAATGAAGGAGGGCTGCACCTTGTTCACGGCGCGGTAAAAATCTTCCACGCGGTAGCGGTTCAACTGCTCCGGGAAGAGGGCTTGCAGCGAGGGGTAATGCGCTTCCCAAAAGCCACGGCTGCGGCCGACGATGTTTTCCATCATGCGCGATTGGGATTCGTGGATGCCCAGCGACGTGCCGCGCGCCAGGGGAGTGCGGTATAAATCGGGGTGCGTGCCTTGTTCGTACATGGCGTGGCCTGCTTCGTGCAGCCCGCCAAACAGGGCCGGGTTGAGGAAGTCGGGATACCAGCGGGTGGTGATGCGCGCATCGTCGCGGGTGAAGCTGGTGGCGAAGGGATGGACGACTGTGCCCAGGTGTCCGCGGTCATAGTCGTAGCCGATGGCGGCGGTGATGGCGCGGACGAACTGCTTTTGTTGGTCAATGGCGAAGGGTTGATGGACGGGCGCGTCGTCTACAGCGTCGGCGTTGGCGGCGATGGCCTGGCGCAGGGGGATGGATTCTTTTTTCACGGCGTCGAAAATGGCGCGGACTTCGGCCGTTTTCATGTTCGGTTCGTATTTATCCAGCAGCGCGTCATACGGGTCATCTTCATACCCGTACAACTCGGCCAACTCCTGACACAATTCCACCACCTGTTCCAGCCACGGTTGGAACAAGGCAAAATTACTTTCTGCGCGCGCCTGCACCCACGCCGGCCGCGCCTGTCCACTGACTTCGGATGAACGTTTGACGTAATCGGGGGTCAGCTTACGCTGGTCGGCGTAGTGGCGTTGCAGGTAGCGCAGCTGGCTGGCTTCGTTGCTGTCGTAAGGGGCGTTGGCTTGTTCGGCGACGGCCGTTGCGATCAATTCGCCCATTTCGTCGGTGACAAACATTTCGTGGGCCAGGCGGCGCAGCGTCGTCATCTGGTCAATGCGCGCCGTGTCTCCTTTGGGCGGCATGTTCGTCTCCCGATCCCAACTGAGCAGCATCAGCGCCTTTTCGAGGTCGTGAATGGTGTAAATTTTTTCGAGCAAGGCTTCAAATTTCGTGGTCATGGGACTCCTGTGAAATGGCGGGGATGAGGGGATTGAGGGATGAAGAAAGTATCTGTTCAGCTACACAGAGGGAACACAAAGGTTCACAGAGGGAACACAGAGGTTCACGGAGGGAAGAGAGAGATAAAGCAGGCTTTATCTACCATTTCCTCTTGTGTAGGGCAATCTGACAAATTGCCCTATATGGCGACTTCTTCCTCTCTGTGTATCTCCGTGTCTTCTCTGTGACGCTCCGTGTTCCTCCGTGTTTCTGCCCGCAATCCTGTCATCCTCGCCGCTTATTCCTTTTTGTTAGATGTCTGTCTAATGAGACGACTGTGTTTTTACTGCAAAATGGGCGATTTGTCCAGTGAGACAGACGCCGATTTCCAATCGGTGGCGATGGTAGTTTGGCGCTGCCTGATGGTCGCTTTGCGGCCGGCGGCGGCGCGAAACTGAGGTGGGAGAACCTGGCGTTGATTATTGACCTTTTCCAATCCAACCTGCTACAATGACCCTGGTCGTGGGGGTGAGCGGCAGCGAGTATTGGGTATCCCCAGGCTTAAATTCCAAAGAGAAGGGTTGCGGCTGAGTGCGGCTTCGTTCAACTCAAGCATTCAACGAATGCCGCATTCAATGAATGCCGTATTCGTAGAATGCCATTATGCGGCGGCTCCGCAGACTCCGCGCCGCATGAATCCTTACTTCGTTGGCGGCAGTTCTAAATTATCATGAGAGATGGTGCGATGCACAACTTATATTCCTACTCCCAATACACAGAAACGCTCCTCGCTCCACCTTTTGAATGGTGCTCCATTGATGCCGGTTCAGTTGTTCTCACCGATGCGGCAGATCGTGGTGGCACATCAGGCGGTGTTTTTGCCGTTCGCGCGTTCGCTATCTCCAAATATCTGATTACGAATGCTCAATACCAGCCTTTCGTCGAAGACCCGAATGGTTATTCCAATCATGCCTGGTGGGGCTACTCGCCGCAGGCACTACAGTGGAGAAAGACGCATCCAAAAGCGCAGGGAACCGCTTTCGATGGCGCAAAGGTGCCCCGCACACGGGTGAGTTGGTTTGATAGCATGGCCTTCTGTGCCTGGCTGTCACACGTCATCGCGAAGAAACCTCAATTCTCAATCCACGATGTCACGACCTGGGCAATTCGTTTACCAAGTGAAGTCGAATGGCAACGGGCTGCCCTTGTCGACACGTCCGGCCCCTATCCCTGGGGCAATACACCCATTGATCAAACACGTGCAACCTGCGCGAATTGGACGAAGCAACCGACGGGCGTCGATAGCCATCCAGCCGGTGCAAGCCCGTACGGTGTGTTGGACATGAGTGGCAATCTCGCTGAGTGGTGTCTGACCAAGTGGGGCTCGGATGAAGAGGATGTCACCGGATACTCGTATCGCAACGTTCGGGGTGGTGCGTGGAATATTGGCGCACAGAATGTGTTTTTGCAAGCAACCGATCGCTATGGTCATCCGCCGCGCGGCAGACTAAATGATTTCGGTTTTCGGATAGGATTGTATCGGGAAGGAAAAGAAACGGCTGGCACTCAAGAAACACCACCGCAAGAACGATCTGCATCATGACAATACGGTTCGGCCGCAACGTCGCCGAACAAGGCGTGCACCGGACGGCTGGTGGGCCCCGCGAAAATGGCGAACCCCGGTGAACAATTTTTTCCGTTTCGTAAGTTGTCTTTCCCCAGCCGCCGGTAACGCCAGCCGTTAGGGCGGTCTCGCCATCCAGGTGGTTTTTGAGTTAGGTTGCCGTGGTTTTTGCCCAAACAAGCTGGTCAGGTTTTTGGGGAATGGCGGAGAAGTTGAAGGAAAACGGCCGTCTACTCTTTTACCATTTTCTCGTGGTGTAGGTTTGGGTGGGAAACGGCCGTCTGGCAAAACAAAAGTGATGGATGGGAAACGCCGCTGGCTGTTGTAGCTTTTGCGGAAGGAAGAGATGTTGGACCAGATAGTGTGGTGTCAGGTGAAGTTGTTGCAAGAGAAAGACAAGAGACGGCCGTCAATCATCTTGTGCTGGCATACTGTATAATGACAGGTATCTATAGACATTAAGAAAAAGATTTGGGGTTTTCTCATAGCTTGCCAGAGGCAGGCCAATCGTAAATCGCAAATCGTTAACCGTAAATCCTATAGCCGCATTAGTAGGAGAAGCATTTATGTCAGTAACAACTTATCAAGGCACAGTTGAACGGGGACGGATCAAATTGGCAGGCAATATTCGTTTGCCTGAAAAAGCAAAAGTGTTTGTGGTGGCGCCAGATTTTCAAGAAGATGCAGTTGAAACCAAATTCGATTTGGCAGAACTCGTTGCCCGTATGCCACCAGATTATCAAGTAAGCGAAGTTGATTTTGGTAAGCCTGTCGGGAAGGAAGAATGGTAAATGGCTACCTATATTCCCGAAAAAGGTCATTTCATCACGCTTTCTTTCGATCCGCAATCTGGTCATGAGCAGAAAGGTAGACGCCCCGCGCCAGTCATCAGCAATTTTCTGTTCAATCGCGCAACCGGACTTGCCATTGTTTGCCCGATTACAAATACAAACTGAAATATCCCTTTTCACCTGCCTGTTCCAGGTAGTTCGTCGTTAACAGGTTTCATAATGAAGGAATCTTATGGAATTAAAATCACTTGTAGCCGAGATACGCACCACATTGGACATGTCCCAACAAGAGTTAGCACAAGAAATTGGTGCGTCATTGCTTTCGGTGTACAGATGGGAGCATGGCACAGGCACTCCAAGCCCCGCTCAAATGAGCATACTGGAAAAAATTCATCAAAACTTACAAGCAGGTAACGGGTTCTCGCCTGAAAACATAAAAAAAACTTTTCTATCACGAGGTGTAAAACGTCAATCATATGCAAACACACTTTTTGAATATTTAGTTCCTAAAGTAGATTTGAGCGTAGAACCACACCAACCGATTCTGCAAAGAATAACTAGCCAGCGGATTTTTTCAGAAAACGGCTTTGAGGATTTGAACTATATTCTCAGTAAGCATAAAAATGCTGCTGCAACAGAATGCGTACCACCCCAGCCAGGCATATCGGCCGGTAAAAACACCTACACATATGATGCACATACTTACCATACTAAAGTCCCCCCTCAAGGAATAGCAGAACTTATATCATACTATCTTCCAAAAGGTGGATTAGTTCTCGATCCGTTCGCCGGTAGTGGAATGACCGGCGTTGCTAGTAACTTTATCGGATGTGATGCCATACTAAATGAACT
Organism: Anaerolinea sp.; assembly: GCA_014879875.1. Lineage (GTDB taxonomy): Bacteria > Chloroflexota > Anaerolineae > Promineifilales > Promineifilaceae > JACSRF01. The sequence continues at coordinate 12,755 of JACSRF010000634.1, read as the reverse complement.
ATCCCCAGCAGCATGTTTTATTGCAGACAGGTTCACATCAACAATCCCAGGCGATTTGTTTGAGGCTGGCGTCCAAACAATACTAGATGAATTAGACTATCTTCGTAAGGAACTATATACAACGACGTGCAGAGAGTGTAATCAGCCAGTTGAAATTATTTATACAATTTGGTCATACAACATTATTTGTTATCAATGTGGTCACGAATTCCAAGCGTGGGAACATTGCCGAAAGTATGGTGCAAGTGTCAAAGAACATAAAATTCTGAATGACTTCCCCTGCCCACACTGTAATAAAACCGTCAAAAAATCCAAAGCCCTTCGTACAACATCTGAACCGGTTATGGTCGTTTATAAGTGTTGTCAAGGAGAATACAAGCACCATCCGCTAAATGATTTTGATCGCACAATGCTTTCAAAAATTGAAGAGAAATTCTTTGTGGATTGGGATTTTGCGCCAAAGGTGAACTTGCCTGATGGAATCAATCTTAGACAACCTAAGAAACATGGCCTTGATCGGATTGATAAGTTTTACACCTCAAGGAATTTGATAGCCACGTCTCAACTATGGAAAACAATACATAGAGTGGATGATGAGCAATTAGCAGCGTTTCTCGCGTTTGCTTTCACTTCGCTTTACCAAAGAGTTACTCGACTAGCAGAATTTAGATTTTGGGGCGGAAGCGGTAACATGGCGCACTTTAATGTGCCTTTCATTTCTAAAGAAGCAAATGTATTTGATACATTTCAGCGCAAAGCGCAAACTATTCAGGATCATTTGCAGACAACAGCAACACGCTATCATGGACGATCTATCGTAGTAAATAATTCTGCCACTGATTTATCATTCTTGCCTGATAACTCAGTTGATATGGTTTTTACTGATCCACCATTTGGAGCCAATATAAACTATAGCGAAATGAACATTTTGTGGGAGGCTTGGCTGGGGCGGTTTACGGATTCCACTAATGAAGTCATCATCAATAAAATTCAAGGTAAAGAACTAGGCGAGTATGAAGAATTAATGGCAAGAAGCCTCGCCGAAACTTATAGGGTATTAAGGCACGGACATTGGATGCTGTTAGTTTTCATGAACTCATCGAAGAAAGTCTTTGAGTCACTTAAAAAGGCGATAGTTGATGCAGGTTTTAATGTGGTTCAGATAGATATTTTCGATAAACAACATGCAACATTTAAACAACTTGTTAGTGAAAATACCCCTGGTTCTGACTTGGTGTTTCACTGCCAGAAACCGGAGCTTTCTGCCAAAGGAAATAAAGATCAAAAATTCTCGGAAAAAGATGTATACCAATTGCTAAACAAATTTTTAGAGAACGTGGCTATTGACACATTCAGGGTTGACTATTTACATGTAAACCGTGAATCCGAGTTCGATTATCGAAAATTGTATAGCTCTTGGCTCGCACAGAGCCTCAGCAATGGACAACCAATTTTAGATTTCCCTGATTTTCGAGATGCTGTACGACAATGGCTGATTGAAACAGAGAATAGTGATTACCTATAATGCGCCCTAAAATATTACCTGCATTTACCGTTGACCAGTATGATCGTGCCAAGCGTTTGTTGGCTGCACGGGTTGCTTACATGATGGGTCGAAAGTTTGAAGAAGATGATTGGGCTTATGTTTATTGTACTGCAAAAAACATTCCCCACACTGGTTGGAGCAATCTAAATATTGATATTATGCACAAGGGTCTTGGAGTTGAACACAAAATGCTGAAAAAGAGCAACAAACCCCTACAAGACCTGTGTGGAAGTAGTTTAATGCATCCTTCTGCTACTCGCTCAATTCGAATACCCGCTCTTGAATCTGATCCAAATGAAGTCATGTACGATGTGCTTACCCAATATGCCGAATTAATCTCTGAAAGGACGGCAAAGGTTTTAGAAGACTCCCCCGGTAGTGTGCCAGATATGCGTATTGGTTGGTTGCTATGGCAGGAAAGCCTTAAAGAATTCCTGTACTTTGAAGAGGAAATGCTTCCGCCAAATCCCAACGAATACTTTGCTGAGTGGCGGGATAGTGGCGGAGGTAGCCGCAAAATAAGCAAGAATCTCTGGATATTTGAGAAAGAGACAGGACGGAAAAGATACTCTGTTACAACAAGTGCTGGAGCCAAAATACAGCCTTACTTTGATGTACCTCCTCCAAATGACCCCAGTCTATATTTCTTTCGTGTACAAGCCGAAGAACTTGAAAACGATCTTGTTCGGATATGGGTTACAGAATCTACGGCCCGTGAACTGAAAAATATACTTGGAAACATTTCCACTACGACTGTGAGTAACACCATCCTCAAAGCAGCCAGTGAATTGACAGCATATATAAATGAAGAAGAAGTTACCTTTGAAGTTGCAGTTGCTATTGTCATTTCACTAGAGGCGTACTCAGCACTTGTGAATTTTTTTCCTGGTGTAAGTGATGAACATATGATGCAAATGCTCTTGCAGCATTTGTTAAGTAAATAGCAAAGAAACAGTAGCCTAACACGCCATCGAGCCGACGCTGGCGCGATGCCTCGGACGGCTGACTACTTGGTGATTGGCAAATGTTTTGGACGGCCGTGCCAGCGCATCATATGGTGGCATTAGCACGCAGGATTTGTATCAGATTTCAACAAAGCATCAACGAACGATGAATAAAAACAAAAGCCAATCACGCACTATAATTGCCGTCACCATTTTCTTGGGCTTAATAACTTGCACCAGTCTGTCATTCGCAGGCTATTCTTGGATCACAAGTATTGATATAGCAAAAGTTGTCGAGAATATTCAAAGTGGACGTAGACCCATCTTTAACCGATTTCCCATAGAGCAATTTCCCGATGAATATCGAGGTTCTACCCAAATGAGTGAAACGTGGACAATAGAACCTGACATCACAATGGCTGTGCTACTTTGGCATGGTTATCGAGAAAATCTACAAGATTATGAATTTCAAAATGCTCAACTCCAACCAAGATGGCAGCAATTACTCTCAAATATGGAGCAGGAACATCCCATTTTTCTGCAACAACTTCCTGAACAAAGGTTAACAGATCTTCATCATATTCAAGGGGCAAATAGTCTTGATTTAGATATTGAATTTCTAGCTGAGTTGAGTCAGATTCAATACGATGAAACGGATTTATGGGAAAATTCTGATTGGGTAAGCGTTCGTAATGAGTGGGAAAATAAAAGAACCCAATCAACGTATTTAGCCGTTTACCTAATCTATCTGGATCAGCAAGCAAATGTTGACCCAACCATTTATCACGGTCTTGATGTACTTACAAACAATATTGGAAATAGTAATTTCTTCGCCAACTTTGAACAACACCTGGATAATTATCACCCAACACAAAAACAATTCTGGCGAACAAGAGATGGAAACAATGACTGGAGTGTATTCCTCATGTTTCCTCTTGTCTTGATTGCCTTGGTGATAGGGTATGCTGAATTTTTCATGGCATCATCCTGGAATTCGGCCTATTTTCGTAACGGGTTTACGGTCTTTTCACAAAAATATCCAACCATCAGACCAATTAACTTTACTGCTTGTATCCCCCATCTTGAAAAAAAGTTCCATAAAAGACCGTTCCATCCGTCAATCATTTTTAAGCACATATCGGAAAACGAATGCGCTTTTAAGGAAAAGGTTTTTGAATTTAGGCTGGGTTTTAGGTTCAGATATCAAGTGCGTGGCATAATGCGCTTTTATCCAACCAAAGACGTTATTATCTTAAACGGTTATTTGAGTTGGTCTACGTTGATGGCAGGGATTATCTTGGTTTTCATTCCTTTGTTTACCGACTTCCCCACCATATTATCAATCTTGGGTATCGGGTTATTAACAGTTTCTTACTTGTTACAAAAGAAACTCTATGCTGAAATAGGTGAAACTATTCAGAACTATCTCGATTAAAGTGATAATATGTTATTCAGGCAAAAAGATTAGGTTAAGTAGGTAAGTGCGCGCTAACAATACGTCAACCTGACCGCGAGATCGCCCCTTTTTGAAATTATTTGGTGAATGGCAGAGATACTGGCTCACAATTCGCGGCAGGTTACGCCGGCGTTGGACTACATGCCGGGATTTCACTATTAAATAGGTCATGCCATTATGTTGGGAGAATATGATGAGAAAACGCCTTTTAATAATCTTTATCCTTGTTGGATTGATAGCTGCGGTAGTTGCGTTATTTGGACAACAAATTTTGTTGACCGGGCTTCAAGCAGCAGCGCCGTTACACACGGGTGATTATCACTGGGAAAGGATTGTCGCTCGCCCAGGGTCGTTCACGCTAAATGTGCGTGGACAAGGTGAACGTCAAATCAGTTATGCCCCTTCGTGTTCAGGCCGCCCTGGTACCGATCCGGAGTTTTCATTTTACGTAAGACCAGGCAAAACCAATCGGCTGCTCGTCCTGTTCAGCGGTGGCGGCGCTTGCTGGTCAGGCCAGAACTGTATCCCTGGCGATGGCTCATCAGGATTGAAATTAGATGGTCGCGTGACATATGTTGACGAGATTTTCCCACAGGTCTGGGGAGCGCTCCAATACACTGAACGAGGGCGCTACGGTATGTTGGACCATACAGATGTTGCCAATCCAATCAGAGATTGGAATACCGTTTGGATTTTCTCTTGTGATGGGTCCGTATTCTGGGGATCGAATGATCAAGAATACACCGACCCCTTCTATGGTGGTGGCACACATGTCGTTTATCATCGTGGCTTTGACAATACTATGGCCGTATTGGACTATCTATTGGAGCGGTTCCCCAATCAACAACAGATTTTGGTGAGTGGGCAAAGTGCAGGTGGCTATGGCTCCACTTTGTTATTCCCGTATTTTCGTGAAGCCTACCCTGATGCAGAAGCGGCTCTATTGGTAGATTCGGCAGCGGGCATTGTGCCTAGCCAACAACATGGCAGTGATTACGATTTTTTGCGTGTGGCTGTTCCTTTATGGCAGGCGCATCGTAATGCACCTGATTGGATTGGTTACCCAACCGATTTGGAAGGCTTTGCCGCGCTTGATTCAGATGACATCCTGTTAGCGATGGCTCGTTACTACCCAGAAAGCCGTATTGCTGAATACACGCCAGCCTGGGACTTGGGTCAGGTGTATTTTTGGCATGTTATGAATGAATATACCAATCAGGATGTGGATTGGAACGCCAGTATTTACAGAGAAAAACGATTTGATGCTATTCCAAATGAATATTACTGCGAGTGGAATCGGCAGCTTGTCAACCGTCGGACAAAGTTAGTGGAACAAGCTAGAGAGGAGAATTTACCCTACACTATTTTTCTTGCGCCAGGCGCACATCATGGACTGGGCATGGACTTTGCTGGCAGCTCAAACGGGCTACCTTTCCGAACGTGGTTGACGCAATTAGTGAATTCGGAATCAGTGCCCACATCGGTTTTTTGTACTGATTGCCAATCTCCAGAAACAATTTTATGTCCGTGAGTTTGCGCCATTGGATATCAAAGCCGTGTGGGCAAAAGTTGGCATGACCCAGGGGGAATGACCCGCCGGGCATGAGATGTTGCACCTGACGCTGGCGCGATGCCGCGGACGGCCAGCTATTTGGTGATTGGCAAAGGCGTTGGCTGACAGCGCCAGCGCACCTGAACCAGGCGTTGGCACGCTCCGTACAAAACGCAATGGATAAATTGCAAGCCTTCAAGCGTTTTTACAGAAGTGATATTCAGCAGCCTGTCTTAAGGAGGGTTTGTCTATGAAAATCAAAAATATCTATCTTGTTCTTTGTTTGCTCGGCATAATTATTCCTTATGCTTCATTTGTCCCCTGGGTGGTTGAAAATGGTTTGAATGTTCCCTTACTTGTAAATCAGATAGCATCTTCTCACGTTGCTTCGTTTGGCTGGCTAGACGTTATTGTTTCGGCAGTCGCTCTCTTTGTCTTTATTTATAGAGACTCTCAAAAGAGAAAAGTTCAATATTGGTGGTTTGCTATTATCGGCACATTGACGGTTGGTGTCTCGCTTGGATTGCCGTTGTATTTATACCTTCGTGAAATCTCGGAAAATGAGTAACTCGGTTAATGGGATTTTGACTCTTGGATTAGGCTTCATGTTTTGAGCAAAGGTCATAGTTTGCAAAGGGTTTTTATTATCCAGCCTTTTGGTGTTCGTAATTTTTGTGAGTTGTAAAAATCCGTTTCGTTTGCAAAAACTTTTCAAGTTTACAACGGTGTCTTTTTGGGGCAGTGAGTCTCGCAAGTCAAAAGCGTCCTAACACAGCATGCACCTGACGCTGGGGATTCTGCGTGATTTTTTGGCTTTTTCTTTGCCTCAGCAGAATCCATAGAACACAGTCCCAAAGCGTTCAATATGACATGAAATTGCTGATTGACACTGTTCCATCCTGACCGTTATGATCAGGGCATGGTGGAGCTACCCAAAAACCAACCAGAAGAGAAATTGGCAGCCCGGCGTATTTTGGCTGTCACCGAAGAAGAGTTACAGCGCATTGTCCTGGATTTGCATGATGGGCCGGTGCAGCAGCTTTTTGCGGCGCAGGCGCAGTTACGCGCGCTGGAAACAAGACGCGCTCAGGGTATGCCGCTTGATAATGATGTGTATGCACTGACGTTTGCGCGTGTGTCGCGGCTGTTGGAGGAGGCTTTATACGAGATTCGTCACTTTTTGGGAGCGTTTCGGCCGCCCGATTTTGCCCATCGTGATCTGGTGGAGATTTTGCAGGGCTTGTTTTTGCACCATGAATTGACGACCGGATGTGAAGTTTCTTTTATCACGCCGCGCACGGCCGTTGCCGCCTCCCTCCCCGTCAAAATTACCCTGTACCGCATCTGCCAGGAAGCGTTGTCCAATGCTTACCGCCATGCGCAAGCCACCCGGCAGCATGTCACGTTGCAGCGCGACGCCGACTGCCTGATCATGACCGTGCAAGATGATGGCCAAGGATTTACGCCGCCCCCTTTGCGCGGCCCAGAGGCTACCGAACGGGAAGAGCACATTGGGCTGCGCGGGATGCGTGACCGTGTAGACCTGGTGGGCGGCGAATTTGAATTGCAGAGCGCGCCGGGGCAGGGGACGAAAATCATCGTGAGGGCGCCGTTGGATGGCTGAGAAGATACGCATTGTGCTGGCGGATGATCATGCCCTGGTGCTGGAAGGGCTGCGCAGCCTGCTTGCCGCTGTAAGTGACATGCATGTCGTCGCCACAGCTACCGATGGCGAACGGCTGCTGGATGCCGTGCGCCGCTTTTCCCCAGACGTGGCGCTTGCCGACATTCAAATGCCTTACCTGGATGGGCTGGCCTGTCTCGACAAAATTCGCCGCATGAACCCGGAAACGCGCGTGTTGTTCCTCACCGCTTACAGTGACGGCCATACGTTACAATCTGTGCTGATGGCCGGCGCCGATGGGCTGCTGCTCAAAACAGACCCCCCGGAGCAGGTTATTCAGGCGATCCGGCAGGTGATGGCCGGGCAGTTGGTCTTCCCGGCCGCGGCGCGGCGTTGGCTGCATTTGCCCCAATCTGAGCCAGCAATTGAATTGTCGGAACGTGAATGGGAAGTGTTGGCGCTGCTGGCCGAAGGATTACCCAACAGCCAGATCGCCCACCGTTTGCATATCAGCAGCAATACGGTCAAATTCCACTTGCAAAACATTTACCAACGCCTCAGCGTGACCAACCGCACAGAGGCGAGCCGCTGGTATCTGGAACAGAAATCTATCTGATGTTGGAGTGACGATTTACGATTTACGATTTGCGATTTACGATTTGCGATTGACGATTTGCGCCTATCTGATCGGGTAGGTGTTTCCCTTCAGGTTGGGTAGCTGGGAACTGTCTGATTGTGCGTTTCTGCACAAGGTCTGTTTGTGTACACTGTGTTTGTGTAATTCATCACAAACAAGGAGACCTGAGACATGAGTGACCTGATTGCCCCTGCACCGACAAAGAGCCAGCCCCCATCGGCTAAATTGAGTAAAACGTATACGGCCGGCGTGCGCACGTATGCCAGCGGTTATTATGACCCGGACTATGAACCGAAAGAGACGGATTTGTTGTGCGCTTTTCGCATCACGCCGAAGCCGCCGACCGATATGATTGAAGCGGCCGCGGCCGTTGCTGCCGAATCTTCGACGGGAACCTGGACGGAAGTGTGGTCGAATCAACTGACAGACCTGGAATTCTTCAAGGCGCGCGTCTATGACATTCAAGGGGACATTGCCTACATCGCTTACCCGATGGATTTGTTTGAGGAAAACAGCGTGGTCAACATCATGTCCTCCATTGTAGGCAATGTGTTTGGCATGAAGGCGGTGGCCGCGCTGCGTTTGGAAGACATGCGCATCCCGGTAGCGTTGGTGAAGACGTTCCCCGGCCCGCACGTGGGGATTTATGATGAACGGGTGTGGGCGGATAAATGGGAACGGCCGTTGCTCGGCGGCACGGTCAAACCCAAACTCGGCCTCTCGCCCAAAGCGTACTCCACCATCATCTACGAATGCCTGATGGGCGGCCTGGACACAACCAAGGACGACGAAAACATGAACAGCCAACCGTTCAGCCGCTGGCGCGACCGGTTCCGGTATGCGCAGCAAGCGGTTGAGGAGGCGATGATCGAGACCGGCGAGTATAAAGGGCATTGGCACAACGTCACGGCCGGTTCCACCCTGGAAAGTTTGCGGCGCATGGATTACATCAAAGAGCAGGGCGCGGACATGTGCATGTTTGACTTTATCACCGCCGGTTTCGCCGCTTCCGCCGACGTGTTTGCCCATGCGCGTGAACTGGATATGATCGTCCACTGCCACCGCGCCATGCACGCCGTCTTTACCCGGCAGCAAGATCATGGCATTCACATGCGCGTCGTCGCCAAATGGCTGCGCCTCACCGGCGGCGACCATGTGCATACCGGGACCGTTGTTGGCAAACTGGAAGGCTCCTGGCGCGAGACTGAGGGCATTATCAGCCTGCTGCGCAACCGCTTCACGCCCGCCAACCCACAGCAAGGCATTTACTTTGACCAGGATTTCGCCGGTTTGAAGGATGTGTGGCCGGTCGCCTCCGGCGGCATTCATGTCAACCACATTCCCGATCTGTATCGTCTGACGGGTAATGACGCCTTCTGGCTGTTTGGCGGTGGCACGCATGGTCATCCCCAAGGCAGCCGCGCTGGCGCTACGGCCAATCGTGTAGCAACAGAAGCCATTGCCTCCGGTTCTACCTTAGCCGAAGCAGCTAAAAATTCCCCAGAACTGCGTGACGCCATGGCCTTATGGGCAGACGTGAAATTTGATGTGCAGGCATAGGTATAACCCAGGTTAGCAACCTGGGTTACATTTTCGAGGAGATGCGTATGAACCGCAAAGTTGTCATGATTGGTATCGCCGGCGATAGCGCGGCAGGTAAGACGACGTTGAGCAGCGGTATCGCCCAGGCATTGGGGGAAGAGCGGGTAACGGCGATCTGCTGTGACCATTACCATAAATATAACCGCCAGATGCGCAAGGAGTTGGAGATCAGCGCCTTGTCACCGGAGGGGAATTATATTGACATTATGGAGCAGCATTTTCGGCTGCTGCGCGAGGGGCAGCCGATTTTGATGCCCATTTACAACCACAGCACCGGTGATTTTGACGCGCCGGTTTACGTGAAGCCGACCAAATTTGTGATTATTGAAGGGTTGCTGCCCTTTCACACGCGCCAGATGCGGCTGAACTTTGACGTGAAGGTGTATCTGGACCCGCCGGAAGCGCTGCGCCATGCGTGGAAGGTGAAGCGGGACACGAGCAAACGGGGGTATACCCGCGAGCAGGTGTTGGCTTCGCTGACCAAGCGGCAAGATTTGTCGCCACAATACATTCATCCACAAAAGGGGATAGCGGATATGGTGGTGCGCTTTCAGCCACCGGAAGATAATTCGCATGAGACGGGCGGCCATTTGAATGCGTGCCTGGTGCTCAAGCCGACCGTTGCCCACCCGGACCTGGCGGATGTGTTGGAACATGGTGGAAATGGTGTAAAACCGGCGCTGCGGTTAGAATTGGGACGGTATGAAGGACGACCGGCCGATTTTCTAGAAGTGGATGGAAATATCACGGCGGCAAAGGCGCGTGAATTGGAAGAGTTGATTCAAGGGCATTTACCGCCGGATCACCAGACTGATCTGAATGAATTGGGTGTGTACCAATCGGGATTGGAGGAGCGGCGCAGTTACCCATTGGCGCTGACGCAGTTGTTGATAACCTATCATATGCTTATGGCCGGGGAGTCTCTTGTACATTAGACATTGTTGGGATTGGCGTAACTATTATGCCACCCTGGGAAAGTTTGTTAGTTGGTTGGTTTGCCAGTTTGCTTGCCAACCAACTAACAAACCAACAAACTTGGATTTATGAAGGAGATTTTGAGATGACACAACCTGCCACAACCCCTTTGCAAGCTGTTGCGAATTCGATCCGTGTGTTGGCGATGGATGCGGTGCAAAAGGCCAATTCGGGGCATCCGGGTCTGCCGCTGGGCATGGCGGATACGGCCGCTGTGCTGTGGGCAAAGTATCTGAAGTTTGATCCGCGCCAGCCGCAGTGGCCGGATCGGGACCGCTTTATTTTGTCGGCCGGGCACGGTAGTATGCTGCTGTACGCGCTGCTGCACCTGAGCGGGTATGACCTGCCCCTGGCGCAACTGCAGCAGTTCCGGCAGTGGGGCAGCCATACGCCAGGGCACCCGGAATATGGGGAGACGCCGGGCGTGGAGACGACGACGGGGCCGTTGGGGCAGGGCATTTCGAATGCGGTGGGCTTTGCGCTGGCGGAGCAATGGTTGGCGGCAAAGTTTAACCGGCCTGATTTCCCGTTGGTAGATCATCGGACATTTGTCATTGCCAGCGATGGGGATTTGATGGAAGGGGTGTCGCATGAGGCGTGCGCGCTGGCCGGGCACTTGGGGCTGGGGAAGCTGATTGTGCTCTATGATGATAATGGGATCAGCATTGATGGCAGCACGAAGCTGGCGTTTACGGAGGATGTGCCGGCGCGCTTTGCGGCGTATGGCTGGCGGGTGGCGCGGGTGGATGGGCATGACCGAACGGCCGTCGCCGCTGCCATTGACGCTGCCTTGACAGATGCAGAACGGCCGTCGCTGATCGCCTGCCGCACCACCATTGGCTATGGCAGCCCGAACCGGGCCGGCACGGCCAAAGCGCATGGCGAACCGCTGGGCGCGGAGGAAATCCGCCTGACCAAAGAGGCGTTGGGCGTGCCCCAGGAGCCGTTTTGGGTAGACCCGCAGGCGTATGAAATTTTGGGGACGGCCGGCAGCAAAGGGGCGCAGCGGCATGAAGCGTGGCGCGACTTGTTGGCGCTGTATGAGGTGGCTTACCCGGACCTGGCGGCGGAGTTCAAGCGCGTGATGGCCGGGGAGCTGCCGCCCAATTGGCAAGAGACGCCTATGCCGGCGTTCAGCAGCGCCATGGCCACGCGCGCTGCTTCGGGGCAGGTGTTGAATGTGTTGGCGACGGCCGTACCGGAACTATTAGGTGGCTCGGCCGATTTGACGGGATCGAATAACACCGACCTGAAGGGGGCGGCGGACGTGCAGAAAGGGGCGTTTGACGGCCGTTACCTTCGCTTTGGCGTGCGCGAACATGGCATGGGGGCGATCATGAACGGCATGGCTTTGCATGGGGGCGTCATTCCTTATGGCGGCACATTCCTCGTGTTTTCTGACTACATGCGCGGCGCGGTGCGCCTGGCGGCGTTGATGCGGCAGCAGGTTATCTATGTGTTCACCCATGACTCGATTGGGTTAGGGGAGGATGGCCCGACGCACCAGCCGATTGAGCACCTGGCGGCGCTGCGCGCCATCCCCAATTTGTGGGTATTTCGGCCGGCGGATGCGTGGGAAACGGCCGTTGCCTGGCAAGTGGCGCTCGCCCGGCGCGATGGCCCTACCGCGCTGGCGCTGACCCGTCAAAAACTGCCGCTGTTAGACCGTGACGCGGCGCAGGGGGCGGCGCAGGGCGGTTATGTGTTAGCCGACGCTGCCGATCCACAAGTCATCTTGATGGGGTCTGGGTCGGAGGTGCAGATCGCCCTGGCGGCGCAGGCATTGTTGGCGGACAAAGGGGTGGCGGCGCGCGTGGTGTCGCTGCCTTGTTGGGAATTGTTCAAAGCGCAGCCGCAGGCGTACCGCGACGCTGTTTTGCCACCGGCGATTACGGCGCGGGTGGCGATTGAGGCGGGCGTTACCCTGGGCTGGGAGCAGTTTGTGGGGACGCAGGGCAAGGTTTTGGGGCTTGAGCATTTTGGCGCGTCGGCTCCGTATGAACGCCTGTATCAGGAGTTTGGCCTGACGGCGGAAGCGATGGCAGCGGCGATCGGTAATTGGTAATCGGTAATCGGTGATCGGGGAGAGGTAGCTTTTGGGAATTGCCGTAACTACTGAGTTTGTTGGTTTGTTAGTTTGTTGGTTTGTTAGTTGGTTAATCGGCCAGCAAGCAAACCAACAAACCAACCAACTATAGGATTTACGATTAACGATTTGCGATTTACGATTGGCTTGCTCCCTGACAAACTATGAGAAAACCCCAAATCTTTTTCTTAACATCTATAGCAAACCTTTCCAGAAAGGCTTAGTCGTTGCGAATTGCGGCATGGTTCAACACTGCCAAAATGTCCTTTACAAATGAAAAGCGTCATGCTGAACGAAGTCTTCGGAGTGAAGCATCCCGTTCACCTGACTAAA
>JACSRF010000451.1 GCA_014879875.1 Anaerolinea sp. | reverse complement strand
CAACTCTGCCAGAGAATATGATTCTTTGCCTCTGGTGGCATAATCGCTAAATATGGATTACACACCCATGATGAATGAACGTGAAATCCAGGCGTGCACACCTGTTGCTGTGAATCCCGCTTACCTCAACCCAGATTGCGTTTTACCTTATGGTCTCACAATTGGGCATGTCCATCAGGCCATGAGCGATTTCACCGAATTCCTCGGATTCATCAATCAACAATTACGCACAAAACAGATACCCCGGCTAGAAAGTTTTCTCATGCCCGCCAATTTTAGCAGCATCGTTGGCGAATTTATGACCATGAGTATCCCCAAATACTGCCCTGGTTTGGTGAAGAACCAATAATACCACAATGGGCATCCAGACCTGATTCCAATAGGAATGTTCCCGAATGATGCCGCGCAACACGTTAATGACAGCCTAGAGGTAAAGGGATCGCGCCACTCTGGCGGCTGGCAGGGGCACAACCCCGAAGCGGTTTGGCTCATGGTTTTTCATTTTGGGAGCAATACGGGGAATGACGGCCGTAAAGGAATTCCACCGGCGCCTTTTCGCTTTCAGGGCGTCTATGCGGCACAACTAGAAAAAGAGGATTGGTCGTTCTCTGGGCGCTCTGCCACAAGCCGTAGGACAATTACTGCCAGCGTTACCAAAAATGGCGTGGCAAAAATGAAGGCCAATTGGGTCTATCGTGAATCAGACTAAAGCCAGGGGTAATTGTAGTTCTTTGGTTCCTAACTCTGCGAGTTTGGGGATGGCTGACTGGCTCATCTCGAAATATGCCAGGTGGCGCTCCAGGCCAATACTGGCGTATCCCATTGCCTCAGCCGCGGCAATTGTTGATCCAGACCCCATAAATGGGTCTACCACAATACCTTCCCCCAACGGTAGAGAGGCATACACTACCTGACGCATAAAGGATTGTGGCTTTAAGCTGGGATGGTCGGCGAGTTCTCGTTCGCGTTGGGGTGTGCGTTCACTCTCAATCACATCTTCAAACGGATTACCGTCTGGCTTACGCCTTAACCCCCCGGTCTGATAAGCGCGCAAGCAATCACCCACAGTCATGCCTTGCGGCAGAGGTTTGCGAAAAATTCCCCAGGGTTCATAACATCCTCTGGGCATTGTGCAAACGTCGGGGAACTCTTTCTCGGCGTTTTTGGGCCTGTCACCACCGCGCAGCGTTCGGACCAGACGCACAATTTGACCCCGAAACTCAAAGCCCGCTTCGACAACGGCCGTAAAAACAATTTGCGACAAAAACGTGTTAGACGCAAGAATAACATGCCCCCCAGGCCGCAAGATTCGCAAAGCTAATGTGGCCCAGTCAAAGAAATAGTGTTGCACCTTTTCTCGTTCGGCCGTGTTTAGAGCGGTAAAGCGGGGCAAGGGCGAGCGCTCGTGCCCGTCAAATGAAGGTGGGATACGCCAGATACCTCCGTTGCCGTTTGTTCTTTTGTCTAGTTGATCGGGTTCGTACTCTTTGACGCCATAGGGTGGATCGGTGACAATGGCGTGAATGCTGTCCGCCGGAATTTCTGCCATCCAGGCGAAGCAATTGGCATGTAGCAACATAGCGTTCCCAATAAACTGGGGATCGTAGTTCATCATGAACCTGTTGAAATCGGCATTTCCTTTCATTTGCTGGCTTACCCTTAATTATCGGCTATCATCCTGTTCGTTCAGGACAGGTTCGCCCAGGCTATAGACGGGAACAAGCTCGCGCACTAATTTAGAGAGTTTGTTTTGCTCATCATGATTTGCCAGAATTTGTTCAAAGTCACTCAGACTTAGGAGGATTGCCTGTGGCGAATGATGCCGCTTCACAACGTAGCGGGTGTTATTTTGAATAACGTCGTTTAAAATGCGACCAAAATTGTTTTGGGCTTCTGTTGAGGCAATTGTTTTTGTGTGCATAAGAATTGTCTGTAAATTTAGCTAATTTAGTCACATTGTACAATTCATACCTGATGAATGTCAAATGATGCATGGGTTTTCCCAAGAGCAGGTTAAAGCGCGTATTCCCCACACCTGGACGCTGTTTTTTGCGCGTCACGGCCGTTTCACCCCCATTCAACAACAAGCCATCCCCCCCATCCTGGATGGGAACGACACCCTCGTCATCGCTGCGACCGCTTCGGGCAAGACGGAAGCGGTCATCGCCCCGCTGCTGGAGCGGAACTGGCGGCGGTTGCTGCAACCGGGGTTGCAGCAACCGGGGTTGCAGCTTCTCTACATCTGCCCAACGCGGGCGCTGGTGCGCGATTTGTATGAACGGCTGTACCCGGCGCTGGACGATACTGGCATTACGCTGGGCATGAAAACAGGTGATGTGGCCCTGACGCGGCAGCCCCCGGCTATTTTGCTGACTACGCCAGAGTCTACCGATGCCCTGCTCACCCGCAACCCTAAATTGTTCATCCTGTTGCAGGGGATTGTGCTGGACGAAATTCATCTATTCGATAATACGCCACGTGGCGACCAACTGCGCTGTTTGCTGCCCCGCCTGGAGCGAATTCGACAGTATGCGCAGCCGGGCAGCGCGCCGGCGCAGCGGGTTGCCCTGTCGGCCACCGTGCCTGACCCGGATGGGGTAGCGCGCCGTTATTTGCAGCAGCCGGTAGTGGTGCAGGTTCCCGGCGGCCGTCCAGTGGCCGCGGAAATACGGCCGTTATACAACCTCGACGAACTGATACAAGCCCTGGCGCAGCGGCCGTCTTACAAATCCCTCATCTTTTGTAACTCGCGCGCCAAGGTGGAGGAAACGGCCGTTGCCCTGCGCCATGCTCTGCCGCACCACGCCGACATTTTTGTCCATTACAGCAACCTGGAAACGGCCGTGCGCCGCGACGTCGAAGAACGATTTGCGGCCGCGGCTGTGGCTGTCTGCGTCAGCACCTCTACCCTGGAGTTGGGGGTGGATATTGGCAGCGTGGATGACGTGGTGCTGTTGGGCGCGCCGCCAGACCTGAACGCCTTTTTGCAGCGCGTGGGGCGCGGTGGGCGGCGCGGCGCGCAGACGCGGGTGCTCTGTATGCCTGCATCGCCAGGGGAATGGGCCAGGTTTGAGGCATTTTTGGCATTGGCGCAAGCGGAGGAAGCACAGCCAGCGTTTACATCGTCTGCGCCTGCTTATGGCTTTCGCCCATCGGCGCTGATACAGCAAATTTTTAGCCTCAGCAAACAAAGCCCTACCGGCAGTATCCGCCTGGCCGACGTGCGCCGCCTTGCCCCGCCAGAGGTGGGCGACGACGCCATCCGCAAGATCGTGGCGGAACTGACGTGGGAGGGGTATTTACAGGCCGGCCGGTTGGGGGAGTGGAAACCGGCCGCAAAGCTGCAAGAGCTAATTGACAAACAAGACATTTACAGCAATATTGGCGGGGATGTGCTGGATGTGACGGCCGTTGACGCCCATTCCGGCCGCGTGCTGGCTTATACCCAGCAAACGTACCCGCCGGGCACAGTGCTGCTCTTTGGCGGGCAGCCGCAGCGCGTGGTCTGGTCAGAGCCGCGCCAATTTGGAATGACCCCGGCCCCCGGACAAGAGCCAGACGCCTTGTTGCATCCGCGCACCGCTTATGCGGCCATTCCCTGGCAGGTGACGCAAACAGTCGCCCACCTGATCGGCCTGTCGTCGGGACAAATGCCCACGCTGCCGCAGGAAGATGGGCTGTTTTTGTTTCATTTTTGGGGCAGCGTGTGGGGGGAATTGTTAACGGCCGTGCTCAACGCCAATGGGTTCAGCGCTTCTTTTGTGAATGAGTATGCGCTGTATTTACACCACCCTATCAGCCATCTCCCACCCTGGGATCAGACCCTTGTGGGGCGGGCGGCGCGCAAAGCGGCTGCCCTTCTTGACAACCGGCTGGAAATGGGGCGTTTTCACCGCCTGCTGCCCGCCGATGTGGCGCTGACGGCCGTCTTCGACCAGCTTGACATCCCCCAATTTGCGCAGGTATACGGCCGTGCCACCATCACCCACCAGCCACACTTACACCCGCAGCTTCATTCCCTGCTAGACGTAGGGAGTCGGTAATCGGTGGTCGTCACTCGTCACTCGTCACTCGTCACTCGTCACTCGTCACTCGTCACTCGTCACTCATCACTCGTCACTCGTCACTCGTCACTCATCACTCGAAAATCACCACAGGGCTTGCAGCAGTTCGCTGGCTTCGCTGACGGAAATGACCCCTTTTTCGAGCATGTCCAGGATGCGTAACTGGGCCGCCGGGGCGGGAATGGGCGCGTCGGCCGCCGGGATTGGTGTTGTCGGTGGTGGGGGTGCGTCGTCAACGGCCGTTGTCTCGGCGGCCGTTGATGGCGTTGGTTCGGTTTGCGGCGCAGTCAGCTTTTTCCGGGTCTTGTCCATGGTGGCGGTCACTTTTTGCAGCGACTGGGCAACTTTTTGCTCTGCTTTGTGGAAGGCGGCCGTGCCCGGCGTGGGTTGAACAGAGGGCACAGGTGGTTCCAGACGGGACAACTCGGCTGTGATCGCTGCGACGAACTTTTCTTCCAGTTCCAGCGCAGCAAAACGCCGTCCCCATTCCGGCCCCAACTCTAGTTCCAACCGGTTGATGACATTGGCGACGCCCTGGGAAACGGCCGTGCCAATACCAATCCCCACCGCTTCCATTGGCAGCGCGGCAGCCATCTCGACGGGCGGCGCGGCGGGCGTCGGTTCCGTAAAATCGAAATCAGTCGCTGCAAAAGCAGGCTCGCCACTGCGATCCCATTTGACCAGGCCCATGCGCCCCGGCGTTTTCAAGATTAAAAATGTTTTGCGGTGCTCAATAAAGCCGGTCAGCGTGACGGTTTCCCCTTCGCTGGTTTCACCCGCCTGGCGCAGGCGCAGGCGATTGCTGATTTTGGCGGCCGTCGCCACCAGATTGACCGGCGCAGCGCTGGGCCAATAGACGAAAATGTCGTCCTGGCCGGTAAAACTGTGCTCCCCCATCACCAAACCGCCCACCAGGAAAATGGGGCCTTGCGCTTGCCGCAGCTTGTTTTGTCCGCCCAAATTGCTCAATTTGACGTCGGCTCCCGCCTCGGTAATGGTCAGGTCTTCGCTGATGGTGTGCAGGTCAAGGCTGCCGCCAACGTGACCGAGGGTGACACGGCCGTTGACGTAGCGAATAGACGCCGCTTGCTGCGCCTGCCGTATCTCTACCTGGTGCGTGTTGCGTAACGTCACCTGCTGCCCAACGTCGCCGACGGTGAGCGGCCCATCTATGCCTTCCCCGTGCAGCGCCCCTTGCACCACGTCCACTTGCACATCGCCCACATTTTTGAGCGTCAGGTCGCCGTGTACCTGGCCGATTTTTGCCAGCCCGGCCACGTGCTTGATGGTCAGATTGCCCTGCACCGTTTCGATGGTCAAACGGCCGTGTGTGGGCATCATGATTTGGATGTCGGTGACGGCCGTTATCGTCACCAGGTTTGTTTCGGGCGCAGCGGCCGTAGCCGTCTCCCCCGTCACCGTCACTGCACTGCGTATCCAACTGCCAATCGTCACCGTTCCCTGGGCTTGTTGCAGCATGACGTGAGGCGTATCGTTCGTGTCAAAACGTTGTTCGTTCATGGGTATCTTCCTCGTTAGTAACTGTAGACTCAGATATTAAACGCTTTTATGGTTGCGGACAATGCTTTTGGCCTGAAACGAGAGGCTGCGTGGAGGATCGGCAATTCTCAATCTGAAAATCACCTGACAAATAATGAGATGGTGTGAATCATTGCCACATTTTTCATCATGGCGTACAATCCATGCTGCTTAAAAAGCGAAACCCGGTCCTGTGACCGGGTATTTTTATGCAAATCATCAGCATATTGTACAGGAACACATGAAGCAACCCATTAATCATATTCGTAATATCGCCATTATTGCCCATGTCGATCATGGCAAAACAACTTTGGTAGATGGCATGTTGCGCCAAACCAACGTTTTTCGTAATAACCAACAAATGACCGAGCGCATTCTCGATTCTAATGACCTGGAACGGGAGCGCGGCATTACGATCCTGGCGAAGAATACCAGTATTGAATACAACGGCGTCACCATTAACATTGTGGACACGCCCGGCCATGCCGATTTTGGTGGCGAGGTGGAGCGGGTGATGAACATGGTTGATGGCGTGCTGCTGCTGGTGGACGCCGTGGAAGGCCCCATGCCCCAAACGCGCTTTGTGCTGCGCCAGGCGTTGCAGCGCGGGCATAAGGTGATTCTGGTGGTGAACAAAATTGACCGCCCCGCTTCACGCCCGGAGTACGCGGTCAATGCCACGTTTGACTTGTTTGTAGACCTGGAAGCGACGGAAGATCAGGCGGATTTCCCCGTGATTTATACACGGGCGCTGGAGGGTAAGGCCGGGTATGAGCCAGATAAGCTGACAGAGGATTTACGGCCGTTATTCGACACCATCCTCGGTCACATTCCCGCTCCGTTGGTTGACCCCGATGGGCCAACGCAATTGCTCGTCACCACCCTGGAATACAGCAGCTACCTGGGCAAGATCGCCGTCGGCCGTCTTACCAGCGGCGACATTCGCGCCGGACAGCCCATCGCTCATATTACGGCCGCCGGCGAGTTGAAAATGGGCAAGGTGGCGCAGGTATTCACTTTCCGCGACTTGAAGCGCGTCGCCGAAACAGAAGTCCACGCGGGCAATATTGTGGCGGTGGCCGGAATTCTGGACGTGGGCATTGGCGACACCCTCGCCGATCCCGACGATCCACATCCGCTGCCTCCGATCACCGTTGAAGAACCCACCGTGCGCATGACCTTTGGCATTAATGACGGCCCATTTGCCGGACGCGAGGGCAAATACCTCACCAGCCGCCAAATCCGGGATCGTTTGCAGCGCGAGTTAGAGAGTAACGTGGCGCTGCGCGTGGCCGAAACGGACAAAGCGAGCGAGTTTGTTGTCTCTGGTCGTGGCGAGCTGCACCTGGCAATTCTGATTGAAACCATGCGCCGTGAAGGGTATGAGTTTTGTGTCAGCCGTCCTGAAGTGATTTTCAAAGAGGATGGTAAGGGGGGTGTGCTGGAGCCGGTAGAGCATGTTTTCCTGGAAGTTCACAGCGATTACCTGGGCGCCGTCAGCGAGATGATGGGGCGGCGGCGCGCGCAAACGTTGAGCATCCGCTATGGCGACGATGGCACGGTCTACGCCGAATATCTGGTGCCAACGCGAGGGATTCTTGGCTTTCGCCAGCCGTTCCTGACAGCCACACGCGGAACCGGTATCTTTCACGCGCTGTTTCATGGCTATGAGCCGTTCCTGGGTGATATGAATATGCAACCATTGGGGGCGATTATCTCTCTGGAAATGGGTGCAGTGAGTGCGTATGCGCTGCTCAATTTGCAGCCGCGTGGCACGTTTTTCATCAAGCCGGGAGATGAAGTATATTCCGGGCAAGTGGTGGGGCAGCATACGCGCGAGGATGAATTGGTGGCGAATGTGTGCCGCACCAAGCATCTTACCAATCATCGCTCGACGCCACAGGCTATGGCTGATTCGCTGATCCCGCCGCGTATTTTGTCGCTGGATGACGCGATTGAATACCTGAAAAAGGATGATTTGCTCGAAGTGACGCCCAATTCGCTGCGCATCCGTAAAAAGGAACTGCGACATGACGAGCGTCAGAAAGTGGCGAAACGAGCGAAGCTGGTCGGTTGATTTGGTAATCAGATAGATTGGACAAATCTTCTGAGATTTGTCCAATCTTCCGTATGTTATTTGGGGTTTTCTCATAGCTTGTCAGGGGGCAAGCTAATCGTAAATCGCAAATCGTTAATCGTAAATCCTATGGCGTAGGGGCTGTGGTTGGCGACTCGTCAAGGATTGGGGATGTTTCTGCCCAGGGGTCTACGTCTAAGATTTTGGCGTAAATGTAACGTGCCAGGACGCCGACCGAGCCAATCACCGGAATAACGATCAAGGCGGCGAGGATACCGGCCAGGGAGAGGGCGCCAATGATGCCGATGAAGACAATTGCCGGATGAATGCGCAGAGATTGCCCCATGATACGCGGCCGCAGCCAAACGTTTTCCAACCCCTGAATACCCATGTGCAGCAAAAATACGACTACCATGAACCAGGCGTTAGAAATGTTCAGGAAGGTGGAGCCGGCAAATAGAGCCACCAGCATGGCGATAACCATGACCAACGTTGGCCCAATGGTGAGGATGGCGTCTAACAGCCCGGCAAACAGGCCAAAAATGGCGGCGCTGGGTAAGCCAACGGCCGCTGAACCAATGCCGGTCATCAGGCCTACAATAAACATGAGCAGCAGTTGCCCACGCATGTACCGCTGCCACACCATTTTCACTTCTTCATAAAGCCGGCGCATATCGGTGCGATACTCTGGCGGTGATAGATTAAAGACCCAACTTCGCAGTTTTGACCAATCGAGCAGCAGATAGTAAGTTGTCACCAAAATAACCACAACCCAAACGAGGTTGGTGGTGGTTGTCTGGATTAATTGCAGGATGGCGTCGGCGCGTAGAAAGTCGGGTGAAAATACAGGGAGATTGGCCTGTAACTCGTCCAGCGAGATTTCAAAACCGAGGACGTGGATGGGTGTGGCTTGCAACAAGCCAGCCTCAATTTGCAAGACGATGCGCGTGATCTCGTCAGAGGTGGCTGCTAACTGGTCCGGCAAACCGGGGATGACCAGAAACCCGACGCCAACCAGGATGGCCAGCGATACCAGGTACACAAGGGCGACGACGTAGGTGCGGGGTAGTTTGGTGCGCTGGTTGACGAGTGTGACGATGGGATTCAGCACATAAGCGAGTAGAGCCGAAATTGCCAGCGGGCCAAGCAGGACTTTGGCGGAAATGATCAGCCAGAGCAGACCGGCGAGGGACAGGGTTAAGATGAAATAGCGGGTAGGGACACTCCAACTTTTACTCATACGCGCGTACGATTATCTCCTCATCCTGAAGAACCATTTTTATTTAACCACGTGTTCCAAATACGTAATACGTAACAGAAACGTTGTGGCGAAAATTTCACGCCAGGAATTATACCGGCTGCGAGATGAAAGAAGTATAGGCGGGCGCTTGTATTAATTTGTTTCTATGCCGCTTTGCGTTAAATTCACTCATCTTATCTTTGTCCTGTGGAGGGTATAGGTGCTTCCGTATTTGCTGCAAGGGTTAGCGTTGGGTGGAGCGGCTGCTATTCAGCCTGGCCCGTTTCAGGCGTATTTGCTGGGGCAAACGCTGCGCAATGGTTGGCTGCGCACGTTACCGGCGGCGCTGGCCCCATTGCTGAGTGATGGGCCGATTATTGCGCTGGTGGTGTTTATTCTGACGCAGACGCCAGCATGGTTTTTGATTGGGCTGCGGCTGGTTGGCGGCTTGTTTTTGTTGTATCTGGCCTGGGGAGCGTATCGGGGAATGGGGGAAACGGCCGTTGCCCAGGCCCCACCGTCTACAACCACCCAACAAAGCATGGTCAAGGCCGCGCTGATGAATGCCCTCAGCCCGAACCCGTATATTTTTTGGGCGACCATTGCCGGACCCATTTTCATAGAAGGGTGGCGCAGTACGGCCGCAGCGGGTATTGGCTTTTTGTTGGGGTTTTATGGCGCGCTGATCGGTGGGTTTGCCGGTTTTGTAACCTTGTTTGCCCTTACCCGGCGGCTGGATCAGCGCGTCAACCGGGTTTTAAGCGGCGTGTCGGCGGTGGCGCTGCTGTTGTTTGGGCTGTACCAGTTGTGGTTGGGGGGAACGGCCGTCTGGCAGCCATAAAAAAGACCGGGTACGTACACATACCCGGTCTTTTTGTTTACTCGTTCCCTTTTGTGACTGGTGTCAGGTTCCGGGCGTTATCCCCTCCAGGTGGAACCATCCCTGGTCCCATACCTCGTCTTGGCTTTTCACCGCTGGAGACATCTTCCATCATGTAAAAGTCCAGCTTGCCATCATAGAACAAACGGAAGCGTTCTAATCTGTCCAGTCGTTCCAGGTGTCGATCATCAAAGCTGTCCATAGCTTCCCGCACCGCATAGATACCATCTACCGTGAGCTTGCGTTCATAGGCGGCTTCAATCGCCTTTTCTACGTGTTCGGGCATGACAATCGGCCCAATTTTGACATCTTGCGGTGGAATTGGTACCAGCCCATAGGCCTTACAGCCTTCGTAGATTTCCTGGCACAGCTCTGCTTCCAAATGACGGAGCGCGCCCTCGGCATGGAGTTCGGCAATGCCTTTCTGTTCTATGTTATGGCGAATGGCGCGTATCGCCTTTCCTGCCACCATTTTGCTCGCAAATTTGGGCAGCGCCCGCGCCATTTTGTGTTCAATACCCGGCAAAATGCGTTGGTACTCAATGCGGAAGGAGACTTCCCACGTAATGGTGATGGGAATTCCTTCTTTGGTGCGGATCATGTGGGTGGTGTCTTTGGCGTCGATCATCCCTTTCGTCATCGTAGCCGTCATCCGCTTCAAGAGTGGGTTGATGAAGTGATTACCGGAATCGAGAAAGTAGGCGAAGTTTCCTGCTTTTTCCGAAAACTCATTTTCACGATAAAAAACAACGCCAACTTCCATTTCATTGAGATGGACAAGGCCATAGTGCATGATGGCGCCCACAACCACAATAGCGATCATGAAGGCCGTTAAAATAATAAAGGCTACGATTGGCCACCAGAAATAAGCGATGAGAACGGTGATAAATGCGAGTACGAGTAAGAGAATCCTGATCATAACAACCTCCACTTTTTGGCGCGCCCGTCGGTGGCATAGTTCCTACCAGCACAAGACAAGATATGCTGTAAACCGGAAAATCGAAATGACGATATTATGTATTGTAATGGCAGCCAATTGGGGAATCAATAACCAATTTGGCCTATTTTGATCCCCTTGAAGACCTGACCGGTTTTTGCACTGTAAAACTTCAAATTAGATTGGGACAAAACCTGTCGGGGCTGAACGGCTGCGTTTCCTGTTGGTCTGGTAATGGTAGACAGCTATAATCTATATTGACTTGTCAAAATGAACAGCAAGCGTTCAGCTTAGGAGTATCCTGGTGCTCAACTTTACACCGGTTCGTAACAAAGAAATCACCATCACGGAACTGGCCGCCGGGTTGACGCGAAATGATCTGCGTCAACTGACAAATGAAATGGTTGATACGATGCTTAATCTAATCCGTGATTGTACGGATGAAGATGTGGTTTTTGTGCCCTATGACCCAGATGCACATGATATGTATGCTGCGGTTGCGGAAGATGTGAACCTGGCCTGGACATCGGGACATTTGGTTGTTCACGTTACTGCCTCGGCTGAAGAGAACGCGTTTTTAGCAGCGGAGTTGGCGCGGGGGGTGGCGTATCACGGCCGTTCGCGCAGCGAGATTCCCTGGCAAACAGTCACCACTATAGCCCAATGTCGCGCCCGCCTTGAAGAAAGCCGCCGGATGCGCCTGGCGACCCTGGATGTATGGCCTGATCAGCCCTACCTGGATAACTTTTACCAACGCACCGATACTTCATCGAAAATCAACGCCTTGACCTATTTTGTTGTTGGCTTGTCGCATGATGACAGCCACCTGGCGCAAATTGCCGAAGTGGTACGCCAGGCCAGGCGCGCGCGTGAGGGAGGAGCGGATGGATAAAAAACCAGAGTTTATCTGGGACGTCGGAACCGCCTACGACTTCTTTATCAGCCTGGATGTGTTGCATCATCCTGATCGCTATGCCCTGCGCGGCAACTGGGCGGCCGGCGTGCGTTCGCGGCTGCCTGCCAAGAAACGGGAACTGCTGCAAACCATTGTCAAAGCCAATGCCGTTTGGCCTATTCCCTGGTTGGCGCGTTTGCCTGTGCCACACAAGGATGTGTCCGCTGTGCTGAACGCATTGGCCGCCATTCCCGCTTCTGAACGTTTGCCAGAGATGACCCGTTGTTATCTGAAGCCGGCGCAGCAAGAACTGCTGCATTGTGTTGCGGCGCGCGGAACGTGGGATGACGCCGATTTGGAAACGCTGCGCGACATTTATAAAGAGATATACCGCAAAGAGAACAAGAAGCGAAAAATAACAGATGACGATCTGCGCGTGCAGCTGCGGACCTGGGCGAACCCAGGCGAATTTGGCGAGGGGTATCTGGCTGCTTTGCAAACTTATTACGAAGTCTTCTTTGCCGAAGATGAGCAGCGGATTTTGCCGGCTTTGCAAGAAACAATGGTGCAGGCGCAGCAGTTAACGGCCGTTCTTACCTTGCCAGAACTGCTGGAAGAACTGTCACAGGGCTTGCAATTTGATGTTGCCGACCTGAACAGCGCGCGGCGTGTACGCATGGCCCCCTCGTTTTGGACAACGCCGCTGTCCCTGTTCATGCGCCTGGATGAGGCGACTGACGAGTGGATTTTCCTCTTTGGCGGCCGTCCGGTAGACGTCTCTCTGGTTCCCGGCGAAGTCGTGCCAGAACTGCTGCATCAGACGTTGAAGGCATTGGCTGACCCGACCCGGCTGCGTATTTTGCGCTATTTGTCGGCCGAACCCTTAACGCCGGCCGAATTGGCGCGTCGTTTGCGCCTGCGCCCGCCAACGGTCATTCACCACCTTGATGCGCTGCGCGTGGCGCGTTTGGTGCAGCTGCGGCTGGGGCACGACGGCCGTCGTTATGCTGCTCGACGCGAAGCAGTAAAACTGGCCTGTGAAATGTTGGATGCCTATTTATACGTGAAACGTGAAGCGTGAACGGCGCGATCTCACGTTTCACGCTTCACGTTTCACAGGCAATTTGGACAATCCCCTCATGGAATTAACGCCGCGCTTACTCCTATCAGCCTATGCGCAGGGTGTTTTCCCAATGGCCGAAGACGACGGGCAAATTTACTGGTATCAGCCTGATCCCCGCGCCATCTTGCCTTTATCATCATTTCATGTCCCACGCCGCTTGCAGCGTACCGTGCAGCAGGGGGTCTACCAGGTGTATATGAACACGGCATTTGAGGCCGTGATGCGTTTTTGCGCGGCGCCCGCCCCCGAACGAAAGAAAAGCTGGATCAATGAAGAAATTATTGCCGCCTATACCCGGCTGCATCAGTTAGGGTTTGCTCACAGCGTCGAGAGTTGGTTAAACGGCCGACTGGTGGGCGGTCTGTACGGGGTGGCGCTGGGCGGTTTTTTCGCCGGTGAAAGCATGTTTTCGCGTGAGCGCGATGCCAGCAAAGTGGCCCTGGTGCATCTGGTGGGGCATTTACGCGCGCGTGGTTTTTTGCTATTGGACGTGCAGTTTATGACCGACCATTTGCAGCGGTTTGGCGCGGTGGCAATTCCTGATGCCCTGTACCAGCAATACCTGGCGCAGGCGCTGCCTGTGCAGACGCACTTTTAATCACATGCGCCGTTTAATCCTCTTGCTCAGTCTGTATGCGCTTTGCTGCCAGTTACCGGGCGCGCAGGCTCAGGAAACGGCCGTGCGTTACCATCAGGTACAGCCGGGTGACACGTGGACGACATTGGCCTGGCGCTATGGCCTGGACACGGCAGACCTGGCCCCCTTTCGTTCCATCAATCCCCAAAGGCAGCCCGCTTTGGGCGCGGCCTTTGCCTTTGCGGATCGTGGCGTGGATCGCGCCGGCGTTTTATTGCGCGTATGGGATGGAGGGCTGTTGGCAACGGCCGTGCAGCAGCAGCGCCGCCCGTGGGAATTGGCCGTGCAAAACGATCTGCCCCACCCTTACTACCCACTCATGAACCAACCCATTTTCGCTGCCGGGGGGACAGAACCGCCGCGTGATTTGCCCATTGGTCTGCAAAGCGTATCCGTTTCCCAAATTCCGGCGCGGCCAGGGGAAGCGCTGGGCGTGCGGATGCAGACCAGCGCCCCATTAACCGTGACGGTGGCGGTTCAGTTGGATAGTCGGCCGTTTGCCGGGTTTAGCGACGGCCGTTACCACGTTAGCCTCGGCGGCGTCGGCGCATTTTATGGCAATGGCGTGCCGGAACTCGCCATTCAGGTGGGCGACAACCCGCTCTGGAGCCAGCCGTGGCCGGTTGTGGACAAAGAGTGGAACTATGACCAACTCACCCTCACCGGCAGCGCCGCCCAAATTGATCAGGAGTCTATCCGTTTGGAGCGGGAACGGCTGTTTGCCATCTGGACACAGGCCAGCCCAACGCCGCAGTGGCAAGAGCGCTTCATCATTCCGCTTGCCAACTACCTGTACGTCAGCTCCAATTATGGCGCGCGCCGCTCTTATAACGGTGGCCCGTATGATCGGTATCACGAGGGGGTTGATTTTGCCGCTTATGGGGGCACGCCGACGCTGGCGACGGCCGGCGGCACAGTTGTCATTGCCGAAATGCTGTTTGTGCGCGGCGGCGCAGTCGTCATTGATCACGGTCTGGGTATTTACAGTGGCTACTATCACCTGTCCAACGTGTTAACGGCCGTTGGCGACCAGGTTGCAGCCGGGCAAATTGTCGGCGAAGTGGGCACAACCGGCCTTTCTACCGGCAATCATTTACATTGGGATTTGTTGGTAAACGGGGTGTGGGTGGATGCAGTTGCCTGGATGGAACAGGGGATGGATTGCTGGATTCTTAACGGATTTGGTCTATCTTGTTTGTTAGATAGCGACTGATTACGATTTCCCGGTCGTGGGCAGCAAGACGCGGAACATTGTCCCCTCCTGCAATTGACTCTCCACCCAGATACGGCCGCCCATCCCTTCTACATAATCCTTGAGCCAGAACAGGCCAAAGCCCATGCCGGCGTCTTTCGTAGACCAACGCAGCTCAAAAATATTGCCCATATCTTGCGGCGCAATGCCAGCGCCATTATCCTGAACGACAATTTCCAGAGTAGAATCGTCTACCAGGCGGCTCTGTACGCGCAAAACCCCCAAAACAATGTCGGGCACTGTGTTATAAGATGTATCGCTCTTGATGCCATGTTTTTCAAGAATGGCTTCCATGCCATTCTTGATCAAGATCTTGAATGCCTCTACAAACATCTCGTAAGAGGTGTAGACAGGGGGCAGCCCAGGGGCCAGGTGACGTTCGAGGTGGATTTTCTCGCCCAAATTGAGCCGGTCGTTCACCTTGCGCAGCGACTCCGACAGCGCCTCGTTCACGTCTACGGCCTCATCGGATTGGTCGTGCCACGGTTCATGTAAGTTATCTAGCAGCCCCGAGGCTTCTTGCAAGCGCTTCAAGTAACGTGGCCCAGACTCCAGTAAATCTTGCAGCCGCTCCGGGTTGTTTTTGTACATGAGCATGAGTTGGAGGTGGGCGCTAAACGCGCCCAGGTGGTTGCGCAGCGTATGGACGTTCGCGGCCGCGTTAAAGGCCATTTTGCCAAATAGTTCGCTAACCTGCCGCCGCTCCTCAGCCTTACGGTAGAGCGCTTCAATTTCGCGCCGCTGCTGTTCCGACTTGTTGTAAAGCTGCCCTACTTCACGGTAAAGGCGCGCATTGCGGATGCCGGCGGCCGCTTGCTGCCCAAAAGTACGCAGCAGTTCGATCTCCTCAGCCATGAAGCCATCGGGATGGATGGTGGCGGCAAATAAATTGCCGACGATTTCTGGTTCGGTGTTGACGGCTGTTTCCAGGAAAAAAGGCACGGCAATGACCTGGCGAATGCCCACCGTGCGCTGTAACAGTTTCAAAATGGGGCGCGCCGCCGCGGGCACAAAAGGGATAAATAATGAAGAGAGATCGTCGCTAACGACCGGCCCGCGTGCCGCCACGGCTTTCACGCTGAGGTTTTCCTGGTAGTTCGGGTCATGAACGTACACACGAGCGAGCTGCGGATCAGGATGGGCAATACTGATGGGATTACGCATCAATTTGAAGATGCGATCTTCCCACTTTTCAATTTCCAGCGATTGATCAAAGCAAACGGCGCGCAGTGGCAGCGAATTATCTTCTTTTTCATAGGTTGCCAACATGGCCCCCATGTATCCCAACACGCTGACAACGCCTTCCACAATTTGCTGCAAAATTTCGTCTTCATCCCGAATACGGGTTTGAATTTCCGTTGTTAACTGCCGGGCGACTTGCAAAACCTGGAGCCGCTGTCGTTCAATTTCAATGGCCGCCGCCGCCTGCCGCCCAAATGCGGTTAAAATCAACTCGTCCTGGCGCGTGATTTCCCCATTTTTGGCAGCAAAGAGATTGCCAACGATTTCTGACTTTGACCCACCAAAGGATTCTAAAAAAAAGGGTACGGCGATAACCTGTTGAATGCCCAACGCCGGCTGCACAATCTTATCAAAGAGGGGTTTGGTGCTGGTCGGGACGACCGGGGTGAACAGCGTAAACAAGCTGTTGCTAATGACCGACCTTTGTTTGCGAATGGCCTGCACGCTGAGATTGTCACGGTCCTCTTTGCGATTGACGTAAACTCTGGCAAAGGTGGGGTCGGTGACGTCAACGGGGCGGTTGATAACCCTGGCAATGCGCGCTTCCCAGGAGTGGATTTGCTCCATGGTGGCGATGTTAGGGTCAACGTAAAAAGCGCGTACCGGCACGGCGCCATCTTCCTGGTAGGTTGACACCATAGCTCCGACGTATCCCAAAGCGCTCACAACGTCATAGGCAATTGTTTGAAGGGTTATTCCCAGTCGTGTTTCATTAAATTTCTGGGACTGCTTTGACATGATGCAACCTTCTCAGGATTTAGCTACCTCTATGAGGTATGGGCATTATAGCACAGGCAAAAATAAAGTGACTGCTGCTCGGTACATAATTCACAACCTATTCACCGGTCGTAACGCAGCGAAAACCGATGTTGGCAATGCCGCGAAACTCGCTGGGCAGGGCGCTGTAACGGTTGCTGGCGCGCAGGTCGTGGCTGCCGCTGTCGTAGCCACCGCCGCGCAGGACGCGCGGCGTCATTGCGGCAACGGCCGTTCCGGTGGGGTTTTCCGGGGGGCTGACCGCGTAATAGGCGGCGTCGTAGCCATCGGCCACCCATTCCCACAGGCTGCCGGCCAGCCCGGTAATACCTTCTGGGGTGTTTCCAAACGGCCGTGCGCGCGCGGGTTGCAGGTCGGCAAACGCGCTGCCAAAGATGGCGCGGTCGGCGTCGGGCGCATCGTCGCCCCAGGGGTAGAGACGGCCGTCTACCCCTCGCGCCGCCAATTCCCATTCCGCCTCGGTGGGCAGCCGCGCCCCGGCCCAGGCGCAGTACGCTTGCGCCCCATACCAACTGACATTGTTGATTGGGTAGCCGGCAAAGCCGGGTTGGGCAATGTAAGCAACGCCGTTGTCTGTCAGGTAGCTGTTGGTGGTTTCAAACTGCGTCGAGAGACAGGTGAAGCCGCTGCACGCATTGACGTATCTGCCCAACGCATTGAGGAAGGCGG
Source organism: Anaerolinea sp. (assembly GCA_014879875.1). Classification (GTDB taxonomy): domain Bacteria; phylum Chloroflexota; class Anaerolineae; order Promineifilales; family Promineifilaceae; genus JACSRF01. The sequence continues at coordinate 319 of JACSRF010000451.1, read as the reverse complement.
CGTATTGCGCGACGGTGACTTCATGTTGGTCCATGTAGAAGCTGCTGACGGTAACGGCATGAGCCGGCCGTTCATCCGCTTCGGCTAATTCATCTGTGTCGGCCGCGCCCATCATAAACGTCGTTCCCGGCACGAAGATCATGGGCATGTTGTCTTGCGCGCGCGTCGTGGTCAGGACGGCCGTCGCTGTCGGCAGCGGCGCTGTCGGCAGCGACGCCGTTGTCGGTAGTGGTGTTGGGCTGGCGGTGGCGGTGGGGACGGCCGTTGCTGTTGGCGATGTCGTTGGGGTAGCGGCGCTGGTTGTGGTCGCGGTCATTTA
>JACSRF010000243.1 GCA_014879875.1 Anaerolinea sp. | reverse complement strand
CAACCGACAAGTTTTGACGGGTTATGTTTTGTGAAAAATCCGTCAAAACAACATTGTTGCACTACTAGGCCACGCCTGTTTCTGGAACGGGATCAATCGAGATGTCGGACAAATGCGCCTTAAAGAAATGCCCTTCTGTTTTTTCTACTGCTTCAATGTATTTGCGCATGGCGTCAAGCACCGGCACTTCCTGACGGTCGAACACCTCACCTTGCAAAAGCTGCAACACTTGCAAGCGATGTTTCGGAGATTGGATGAAATGGGTGAACAAGGGCAGCAGTTTGTAATACAGGCGGATAAACTCGTACCAGACATTCGCCCCGCCACGCAGCTTTTCCTCATATGGCTGGAACATCTCTGCGCTAAAGTCATCAGTGTCAAACGCTTTTTTAATGCGGTCGGCGGCAAATTTGGCGCTGTAGAGGGCAATGCTCACGCCAGAGGAAAAAATCGGGTCTACAAAGCGCGCCGCATCACCCACCATCAGGTAGCCATCCCCCACAAAGGAGTCCATGCTGTAACTGTAATCCCCTTCAGTTTTATACTCGTTAATGCGTCGCGCATGGCGCATGGTGTGAACCAGGTTGTCGTTGGTCTCAGTCATCTTCTGGAAGTAGGCGTCCATATCTGTGAACAATTCTTTGAAGACTTGCTTATCTACCACGACGCCCACGGAGGTAATCTCTTCTGTGATGGGAATTTGCCACACCCAGCCCCGCTCTACAGGCAAAAAGTAGATGTGAATGTGATCTTTACTCTCATCGTCGCCGCGGTCTAACCCTTTGTACCAGGCATGGACGGCATATTGGTTGAAGATGGGGTCTTTTTTCTTGATGCGCAGCTGCCGCCCTAGTAACGTGTCGCGCCCGGAAGCGTCTACAACCAGTTTGGCGTGCATGTCAAACTCTACGTCATCAATGGCAGCGCGGACACCGGTGGCACGGCCGTTTTCATCCATCAACACGCGCTTCACCACCACACCCTGGATCACCTTCGAGCCAAAACTCTCGGCATGTTTCAGCAGCAGCAGATCGAACTGGCTGCGGTCCACATGGTAGGTATAATCCTGTTCAATACCCTCTTGAGGAAATTCACCGAAAGCAATGGCGAATTTACCCCGGTTTGAGGGTGCGTGCCACGTAGCGCCATACTTCTTCACAAACCCTTCGCGCTCCATCACCTCCAGAAAGCCAATCTCCTGAAAAACACGGGTAGATGCCGTGACCATAGATTCCCCCACGTGAGGGCGCGGATGAAATGCCTTTTCCAGGATAATGTTGCTAATGCCCGCTTGTGACAGATAGCAACCCAGTGTAGACCCTGCCGGGCCACCGCCAATGATAATTACGTCGCTCATTTGCCTACCAACCTCCACGATTAAACAAAACTTTCAGCCACAAATTTTGCACTGCATTGTGCAAGACCAAACTTGCTTGTTAACTTACAGCGCTCTGCCCGAAATCAATCAGTGAGTTTGCACCGGCGACATACTTTCTATGCCAGAAATCGTAACAAACCCTTGTTCTTCGTTCACAGAGCATAACTGAATTTACGCCGGTAACGCAACATAACCCAAAACCAAATGGCGAAGCAGATCACGACCATTGCCGTCAGCAGCAGTTCAACCCACGAGCGGAAGGGAACCAGCCACACCGTTGTCACCAACTCTATTGTAATCAGCGTGAGCAAGAAATTGATGACGCTGTACCGGTTCAGACGAGAAGTGACAAATGCCCCTAAGGGCGCGCCCAAAACGACGACGGGCACAGCCACCAGCCAGTAATTCCACATGACGCCAATATCTTGCAGCACGGCTCCATGCAAGAAGAAGCCAACCCAGGCGTTAATCGCCATAATGATGACCGTTGTGGGGGTACTGACTTTCTCGTCTACGCCAAAAGCTAACGTCAGCAGCATAAAGGTAATGGCGTCTATCCCTGAACCAACTTGCGCGGCGAAAATGCCCCCAAAAACGCCCACCGCAGCAAAAACTGCATAGTATCGCGGTCCCCAATTGGGTAAATTGTCACGGGGCGTCCATTTCATCACATAAGTAGAGAGGAAAAGCGCCACGCCAAAGGCCGTCGTAATAAAGGTGAAGAACACTTTGGGATAAGGGTTGGGGATGACCAGCCAAAAAGCGCCTAAAATATGCCCCAACACTCCTCCTAATGAAGTCCAGGCAATGACCTGGGGCAAGACGCGAATACGCCGTGTCAGAATGTAAATGCTGGCCATGCCCATGCCAAACGATTGGATCATCAGCGAAAAGGTGCGGGCATCACCAGAGGCTATCTGCAATACTTTGGTGAAGACCGGAAAGGCGACCGCGCCGCCTCCTTCGGCGGTAGCGCCGGCTACAAAGGAGCCAAACAGCATGGTGACGGTGGCCGGCCAATAGCTGCGAAAAAGCGCCCAGTTTTCTGTGACGCTCATGAAGAGTATCCAGATCGTGTAAATGATGAGAACGAGTGACGGATAAATTTTCAGGCGGTGTTGTTCATACCAGTGCGTGAATGATGCTTGCTTGTGGGTTGATACGGCCGTACTTTGCATATGCTGTTCTTCCTTGTCTATGATGGATGCGTCGCAACTCGAAAATGAGCGTACAATGCTCTCCATCATATTCTCGTAGCTTGCAATACGGCTTTCGTTCAGCTAAACAAAAGATGTGAGTTTATCCAGCAGAGCGCAGGGGGCAACGCAGCCGGTACTCGCCAGGGCGCGGCTGGTAGCCCAACTTGCGGTTAATCGCCAGCATTGGCCCATTGCGCGAATCGTTGTGCGTGCGAATGTACGCAGCGCCAATGGACTGCGCGTATTGGATGGTGAGCAGCTTCAGCGCCAGAGCGATATGTCGCCCGCGGTAGGCGCGATCAACACCGGTGATCATGTTGTATAGAGAATTGGTATTGGCGAAGTAACCCACCGCGGCCAACCCCACGTATTGTTCCCTATCCGCCGCCAAAATTTGCCCCGCCGGCCGGAACCAGGCCACGGTATCGAACATGCGGTTGAAGGTATCGAAGTCGGGAAAACCCCCAGATGACCCCGGCTCTTCCAGGGAAACGGCCGTATTCAATTGATGCAATTTGCGCCGCGCCAGTTCTGTGTCCCCCTCCTCTGCCAGGTTGGTGAAGCGAATGTTGTCGGCGGCGACCGCCTCGACCACGCCAGCGAATGGCGCGGCGTCAAAACGATGCAAGTCAAGCGTACTCTCAAAGCGGTGGTGACTGATGGCAAAACCGCGCCGCTCGGCAAAACGCAGCGCAGCAGGATTATTGTCGCGCACGCCGGAGGTCAGTTCGGTGGCCGGCTGCTGGTGAACAAAGGCCAGCGCCTCGTCATACAACTGGCGGCCAATACCCTGCCGCTGCCAGGCCGGGGACACGCCCACCCAAAACTCATAACGGCCGTCGCTATCAAACACATCGCGCCCCACAAAGCTGTAGCCAACCACCTGCCCATCCACAAAGGCCGCTATGCGCCGCCGCAGCTTATCCGGCGCGGGCATGTCCCATTCGCGCAGTTGCGCGGCCGTGATCGGTTCCGGCTCCAACTCACTCAACAATGCCGCCACACCCTCATAATCCCTATCATCGTCCGCCAAACGCAATATCACCATATCCTTCCCTCTTCCTTCGTCCTTCTTCCCTCGTCCTTCTTCCTTCTCCCCTTCTCACGTCCCCCGCCACAACGCCTGCATCTCCGCGCTGCGCGCCAGCAGGTCATCCAACGTGCCCTGGTCGGCGATACGGCCGTCTTGCAACACAATGATCCAATCCGCCCGCCGCAGCGCGGGGCGGCGGTGCGACACCACCAGGCAGGTGGGAGGGGAATTATGAGGGATGACGGATGAATGATGAAGGGAAGAATTGCTCTCTGCCTTCATCATTCCTAATTCATCATTCCTAATTCTCTCCCAAAGCTGCCTTTCCGTTTCCACGTCCAGGGCGCTGGAGAGGTCGTCGAAGATGAGCAGCTCGGCGTTGCGGGCGAACATGCGCGCCGCGGCGGCGCGCTGCACCTGCCCACCAGAGAGGCGTACCCCTTTCGGCCCGACCCGTGTGTCCAGGCCATGTTCCATATCGGCTAAATCGGAAGTCAAAACGGCCGTTTCCAGCGCCCCCATCACATCCACCTTTTCCTCCAGCATCCCCAGCAAAATATTGCTGCGCAGCGTGTCGCTAAACAGGCGCGGCGTTTGCGCCGTATACGCCACACGCGGCGGCACAAAGAAAGTGGTTGGGTCAGCTACCGGCTGCCCATTCCATAAAATCTGCCCCCCTTGCGGCGGCAGCAGCCCCAGCAGCGCCTTCAACAGCGTCGTCTTGCCGGAGCCAATGCGCCCGGTGATGACGACGAAGCTGCCGCGCGGCACGGTGAAGGAGATGTCGGCGATGCCGTTATGCGTAATCGGTAATCGGTTATCCGTAATCGGTAATCCGTTATCCGTAATCGGTAACCCGTTATCCGTAATCGGTAACCCGTTATCCGTAATCGGTGGGTCTGACGGCTCACGGTTCACGGATAACGGCTCACGGTTCACAGATAACGGCTCACGGTTTACCGAATATCCATAACTGAGATTTCTCACCTCTAGCGATTCCAGGTGATGGACGGCCGTTTTCAGCGTAAACGGCAATTCCGGTAAGTCGCCCGTCATGTAAATCGGGTTGTGGGCGACGACGGCGCCGGACGGGCTGCCTTGCATCAGCCGTTCCATACGCTGCGCGGAAACGCCCACCTGCCGGTAATGGGTGATCAGCCGCCCCGCCATGCGCATGAGCTGCGTCGCTGGCCAGACGTAGGCGGCAAACAGGGCAAAATCTCCCACCGTAAACGTCCCGGCAAAAATCGCCTGCGCGGCAAAGAGCAAAATCAGCCCCACGCCCACGTCCACCGTGCCCCCACTGAGCGTATCCACAATTTGCACAATCAGCCGGTCTTGCACCATCGCCGTGCGCCGCTGATCGTTCACCTGGCGAAAACGGCCGATCACCCGTTCCTCCGCATCCGCCACTTTAATCGCCTGCACGGCATTGAACATATCAGCAATGAGGCCGGTTACTTCGGCAGTGGCCGCGCGGCTGGTTTTGCGAATAGCTTCGGCGCGTTTGCTCAGCCGGTGGGCAGCGTAGATGATCAGCGCCAATGGCACAAATGTCCCCAGCGTGATCAGGGCGTTGATGCGCAACATGATCGCCAGGGAGATGATCGCTTGCACGCCAAAGGCGAATAAGTCGTCAAAAACGATGGGCGAGTGCGCCATCTGGTCGGTGTCGTCGCGCAGGGTACTGATGATTTTGCCAGAGGGCGTCGGATGACCGCTTTCATCGAGCGGCAAGGCCGCGCCGCCAGGCAGGGACAAAATACGCGCCATCATGTTGCGGATCATCAGCGCCATGCCATGCTGGATGAGGTTGATTGTGCCAATGATGGCGATGAACAGCAGGGCGACGGAAGCGACCAGCGTGGCAATTTGCCAACCAACGACGGCCCATAAGTCGAGGCTGAATCCGTCGGCGCCGGTCAGCCCGTTGAAGAAGGCGCGCAGCAGCAGCCCGGTGGCCGCCCCCAGGGAGGTGTGCAGCGTGAAGGGGATGATGTCCAGCGCGTAGTAGCGCGGCCGGAAGCGGATGAGTTCAAGGAAGTATCTATAAGTTTTCATAATCGGTAATCGGTTTACGAACTACTGTTCACGCTATCGCCTCTTCCAAACCTGTTTGTAGTAAGCTGTAAAACTGGGAATGCGGATCGGTGGCTAATTGCGTGCGGGGGCCGTGTTCCAGGATACGGCCGTTGCTCAACACCATAATCTCGTCAACCCGTTGCACAGTGTGCAGGCGGTGGGCGATGATGACGGCCGTGCGCCCGGTCAACAGCTTATCAATGGCCTGTTCCAGCAGCGCCTCTGTCACCGGATCGAGTCGGGAAGAAGCCTCATCGAGAATGACCAGCCCCGGATCAGCGAGGAAGACGCGCGCCAACGCCAATAACTGCGCCTCGCCGGCGGATAAGCTCTTGTTGGCGTCCAGCCGCGTGTCCAACCCATCGGGCAGGGCAGCCAACCAGCCATTTAGCCCCAACTCGTCGAGCGCGGTCAGGAGACGGCCGTCGTCCACCGACTCGTCAAACAGCGTCAGATTGTCGCGCACGCTGGCGTGGAACAGTTCTACGTCTTGCGTGACCATCCCCACCCGACGGCGGATTTCCGATTGGGTGGTGTGGCGCAGATCGGTGAGACGGCCGTTCGCAGTACGGCCGTTTCCCAACTTGATTGCGCCCTCTGTCGGATCATAAAAGCGCAGCAGCAGCCGCGAAATCGTCGTCTTGCCGCTGCCCGTGCGCCCCAGCAAGCCTAATGTGTGCCCCGGTTGCAGTGTGAAGGTGATGTTTTTCAAGACGGCGTGGGTTTCGTCATCCGTAATCGGTAATCCGTTATCCGTAATGGGTAATCCGTGTTCGATATTTGGCGTATTTCTAGCAGATGCCGGTTCACGGTTCACGGATAACGGTTCACGGAGATCATCGTCATAAATAAACGAGACGCCAGCAAACTGCACGGCCAGCGGCCCATCCGACAAAACGGCGCTGCGGCCGTCGTGAATGGTTGGCTGCTCGGCAAACAGGTCGGTGATCCGGTTCAGGCTGGCGGCGGCGCGCTGTAAATCTTGCACCTGCCGCTGAATAGCCCACAATGGTCCGCGCATCACGTCAATATAATAGAAAATGAGGTAAACGCTGCCGACGGTGAGCGCGCTGCTGCGGAAGAGCCGGTCACCCCAAAGATAGGCGACGACGTAGGCCAGGGCCGGCAAGATGATGGGCAAACCAATCACCCACAGGTTGAGCTGCATCGCCGACTGGGTGAGCCGCCAACGCCGCCGCATCAATTCGTACAGACGGCGCATGATGTAGGGCGCGGCGCGGTTGGTCTGAATTTCCTCCGTGCCGGTGAGCCACTCTTCCAGGTAGCCAAACAGGTCCGCTTCCAGGGCGCGCACGGCCTGCCAGCGCGGCACCAGGTGGTGGTTGAGCAGGTTCAGCACGACCAGACCGAGCAGGGCAACGGCCGTTACCGAGGCCCCCACCCGCCAATCTTCGCGCCACAACAAAACCAACACGCCAAAGACCAGCAGTAAATTGCTGCCCAACTGGATGATCAACTGCGAGAAAAAGGTCGCTAACTGGTTGACGTCCCCATCTACGCGCTCGATCAATTCGCCCGGTTTGTGCGTTTTGTGGAAGCTCATGTCCAGCTTCAGGCAGTGCAGCGCCAGGTCGGCGCGCAGGTTATTGGTCGCCGTCCAGGCCACCACCTCGCCCACGTAGGTCCCGGCCAGCAGCACCAGTTGGGCGATGATGGCGATGCTGGTGAAGAGAACGGCCGTCAGCGTCAATTCCTGCAAACTGCGCCCTGAAACAGCGGTTTCGGCCGTCCCGGCCGCGTCCAAAAAGCGGCGCACCAACTGCGGGTTGATGAGCTGCAACGTAATGCTGCCGAGGATAAGGCCAGCCAGCAGCGCCACCCGCCCCTTTTGCGGCCGCATGTAGCGGACTAACAACACCCAATAATGTCGGATAGATAAATCTCGTTTGTTACCCATAGGTTGTTTCATCGTGGACATCGTAAAAAACATGGGTCTTCAGGATTTCGTGAGGTCCGGCGTGATGCGTGAATTTTCCCTGGTCACGTATCACGCATCAAAGGCTGTCAACCCCCTGAATTCCCAAAGAGCCAAAAACATTATGCTATAATAAGCGACAAATCAGCGTATTTGAGGTGCAGTAATGCTTGGTAAATTCATTCTAAGCGATTATGTCGAACAGGCAATGAATCGCGCAGAGTACGATAAGCTCGAAGATGGAACCTATGCCGGCCGAATTCCTGAATGTCCAGGAGTCATTGCTTTAGCGACCACTTTGCGGACGTGCGAAGCAGAATTGCATTCCGTTTTGGAAGATTGGCTGTTCGTCGGTTTGAAATTGGGCCACAAATTACCTGTTATCGCCGGTATTGATCTCAATCAAGAGCCAGCCTATGCCTAAATGGTCGCCTTGTAAACGCCAAGATTTTATTAAACGCTTGCGTAAACTTGGCTTCGATGGCCCATACGCTGGTTCCCGCCATGAGTTTATGCTCTTTAATAATCATCGCCTAACGATCCCTTCTAATTCTGAATACTCACCGTCGCAACTGCGGTTTATGCTTCGTGAAGTTGAGATGATCCTTGACCGCCAAATTATGCTCCAAGAGTGGAAAAGCCTTCGCTAATGACAAAGCCTGATGCGTGGATGACAACCGAAGGTTGTCATCCACGCATCATTTCACGCCACCCGCTCCTTTATTACCTTGCCGTTTTGCCCATGCCCGTTGACGTGGGCGGCAAACTGCGTCAGGTAGAGGTCGAAGTAACGGCCGTGCATCCCCAACAACTCCGCGTGCGTGCCCCATTCCACAATGCGCCCTTTGTCAATGACCATAATCCGGTCTGCATGGCGGATGGTGCTGAGGCGATGGGCGATGATGAATGCCGTGCGCCCTTGCAGCAGCGTTTGCATCGCCTGCTGAATAGTTTGCTCCGTCTCTGTATCTACACTGCTCGTTGCCTCATCCAGAATGAGGATGCGCGGGTCGGCCAGAAGGGCGCGGGCAAAGGCCAATAACTGCCGCTGCCCCACGCTAATGCGCCCGCCGCGCTCGCCCACATCGTGGTTATAGCCGTCTTCCAACGTGCTGACGAACTCATGCAAGCGCACCGCTTTGGCGGCGGCTTCGACTTCGGCGTCGCTGGCGGTGGCACGGCCGTAACGAATGTTATCGGCAATCGTCCCCGAAAAAGCGAACCCATCTTGCAGCACAATCGCCATCTGCCGGCGCAGGCTTTCCACCTGCACGTCGCGCAAATCGTGCCCATCCACGCGCACCGCCCCTTCTACCGGGTCATAGAAGCGCAGCAGCAGGCTGATGATGGAGGTTTTGCCCGAACCGGTGTGCCCCACCAGCGCCACCGTCTCGCCGGGGCGCACGCGGAAATCAACGTCATGTAAAATCCACTCCTGCTCCGAGTCATACTTAAAGTTGACGCGATCAAACTGCACTTCCCCGCGAACGGGCGGCAGTGGCGCAGCGCTCGCTTTGTTGGCAATCTCTGGCGCGGTGTCCAGGAAATTGAAGATGCGCTCCGCCCCGGCCATCGCGCTCAAGGTCATGCCATAGAGGCGGCTCATGGCGCTGAGCGGCGCCCAGAAGCGCCACAGGTAGTTGATGAAGGCGATGACAAAGCCTACCGTCAGCGTTTCATTGAAAACCATCGAAGCGCCCACGATGATGACCAGCCCCGTACCCGTCACGCCGATCAGGTCAATGGAAGGCCAGATCACCTCTTCGGCGCGCACCGTTTGCATCCACGTCTCTTTCGAGGTCTCGGTAAGTCCCTGGAAGGCGTGCATGTTGCGCCGCTCGCGCGCGAAGGATTGCGTCACCTGCATCCCCGTCACCGATTCGTTGAGGTTGGTGCTGATGTTGGAGACCGTCTTGCGCACATTTTTCCAGCCCGTTTCAATGGTGGTGCGCGCCTTGTAAAAGAGAAAGGTGAGCAGCGGAATGGTGACGAAGGCGACCAGCGTCAACCGCCAGCTCATCCACAGCATGACCGCCAGGATGCCGATCAGGTTGATGCCCTCGCCTACAAAGGTGACGAGGCCGGTGTGCAGCAGGCGGGCGATGGATTCGACGTCGCTGGTGATGCGCGACATGATGCGCCCGACAGGGTGCTTGTCGTAGAAGCGCAGACTGAGCCGCTGAATGTGCGTGAAGAGGTCGTCGCGCAAATCGAACAGCACGCCTTCGCCAATGACGGCCGACATCCAGGTACGGGTGCGGCTGCCTACCCAACTGAGCAGATGCAGCGCCATAATCAGCAGCGCCAACCGCTGCACCACGCTAAAGTCCCCGGCGATGATGCCCGCATCCACAACCCGCCCCAGCAGGTACGGCTCAAAGAGGGGCACGCCGGCCGAAGCGATGATCGCTAACCCGATGAGCACGCTTTCGCGCCGGTAGCGGCCCAGGTAGCCGAGCATACGGAAAAAGTATTGTTTGTTGAACGGCCGTTGTTCGGCCTCTTCCAGTTCTTCGTAAACTTGTACGGGATCAGACATTATGTATCTCCGTGTTCCAAATCATGTTTAGCCAGCCACAGCGCGGGAGAAGGTGAACGCGCGCGACGTGACTTGAAAGCCAACGGCTACGGCCGTTGCCTGCATCGCCACATTCTCCAGGCTGGTACTCAACTGCGCTACCGTCATGCCGTGTTCGCGCAGCAGGCGCAGGCCGTGCAGCATAAGCGCCCGCGCCAACCCTTGCCGCTGCCAGCGCGGGTGCGTGGCGATGGGATCCGTGTAGCCCACCTGTCGCCCCGATAATTCATTTTCGGCGTAGATGATGGCACACATGCAGTAAGCGGCTAATTCGCCATTGGCAGCCACGGCCACCAGGTCAAGCGCCGGGTCATAGTCGGGTGTGCCCATCATGGACAGGCGATAGGTGGTGGTCATGTTTTCCGTGCCCCAGGCGGCGCGATGCAAGGCAATCCAGGCGTCTACTTCGCCTGCCCCGGCCAGAGGGCGCACGGCAAAACCGGCGGGCAGTTGCGCCAGGGGGATGTCCCCATCCAGTGAACGGGTCATGATGACGCTGCCGCCAGCTTGCTGTGTAAAGCCATGCGCCAGCAGCCAGGCGCTGCGCCAGGCGTCATCGTCGCGGGCACTGATGTCCAGGGTCATGGGGATGGGGCTGGCCTGGGCGGCGGGCTGCAAAACGGCCGTCGCCCAATCCAGCATCCCGGTCCCCACCTGCCCCTGCGCAGCGGCGGCCACGTCAAAGATCAGGTTGGCGGCGTCCTCGTCCACATCCAGGATGGCGAAGCCGGCAAGTTGGCCCCGTTGCTCGTGCCAGAGGTGGGTGTGGTCGCGGTAAACGGCCGTGCCCAACATCTCCTGTAAATCTATCATGCTGGGAAAGGCGGTGATGTGCGTGGACGGCCGTTGTGTTGTCAGGTCAATCATCGCCCGCAAATCTGCGGCGTCAGCATAAGGACGATGGGTATAAGTTGTCATGCTATTCTCCTTTGCGTGCAGAAGAAACCGGGTTTTTATTGTTTCGTTATCAGTTTCTTAAACGCCATCGGGGGCGGCCCCGTCAGCACATGCTGCTTAATCATTTCCGCGCAGGTGTGTACATCGCGCAGCGATGTGTCTACCTCCAGGTCACAGATGGCGTGGGCGTGTACCAGGTGAAACTGCGCCCGCGCCTGTCCCAACGTGCGGTCCTGGCGCGCGCGTTCCCGTTCTTCCAACACCGCCAGCGGGCAGGTGATGTGTACCAGCCAGGCGGGCAGATCGGCGAAGAGGGCGGCGCACTGCCATACCCATTCTGGTTCCGCCAGCACGTGGTCAGCCACCACATGGTTGCCCGCCCGCGCCAGCGCGGCAATCGCCTGATGCATCCCAGCCATCAACCGGCGACCCAACGGCGCAGCGCGAATCACCATTTGCTCCGGCTGCGGCCATTCATATGGGTAAACCTGCTGCCAGTAGGTGGGTTCGTTAATGTATCGTCGCGGCAGCATCCACAAAAACTTGTCAATACCTGCGTCCAGATACGGCTCGTCCATCATTTCTTGCAAGGCGCGCAAGATGCTGCTCTTGCCGGAGCTGGATGTGCCGTTGAGCATGATAATGTTGCCAGGGTTCATAATGTCCTCTACGCTGCCAACGGCTTCAGTTGATAGTCTCCGCCTTGCGCCGCCACGTACTGCCGCATTTCCGCCAGCAGGTCGTCACTCTCGCGGTATTGCAGGTTGTAGATGCGGGCGTATTCGCCGTTGCGCGCCAGCAGGTCGGCGTGCGTGCCTTCTTCGGCGACGACGCCATCTTTCAAGACGATGACGCGGTCGGCGTGTTTGATGGTGCTCAGGCGTTGGGCGATGATGAGGCTGGTGCGCCCTTGCATCACCTGTTCCAGCGCCTTTTGAATTTCGTGCTCGGTGCGCGTGTCTACGGCGCTGGTCGCTTCGTCCAAAATCAAGATTTCCGGGTCAACCAGGATGGCGCGCGCCAGCGCCAACCGCTGCTTTTGCCCACCGGAGAGGCGCACGCCGCGCTCGCCAATTTGCGTGGCGTAACCATCGGGCATTTCCAGGATGAAGTCATGCGCCTGCGCCAGTTTGGCAGCGCGGATGATCTCCTCTTCATTGGCGTCTGGGCTGCCGTAGGCGATGTTTTCGCGCACGGTGGCGGAGAAAAGGAACGCCTCTTGCGGCACGATGCCGATGTGCTGGCGCAAGCTTTCCAGGGTAATGTCGCGCACGTCACGGCCGTCTACCAACACCTGTCCATCGGTCACTTCCTGGAAACGGCCGATCAAGTTCACCAACGAAGATTTCCCGCTGCCCGTGCCACCCAACACCGCCACCACTTCTCCTGGCTTGACGTGCAGGTCTAGCCCTTTCATCACCAGCCGGTCTGGCTCGTCATCGAAGGCAAAGCGCACGTCGCGGAACTCAATTTCGCCGCGCACATCATTCACGGTGATGGCCTCTGGCTTGTCGGCGATGGTCAGCGGCGCATCGAGGATCTGGAAGAGGCGCGGCGCGGCGGCCAATGCCTGGCGCATCATGCTGATCAGCCAGCCCATGAAGCGCACCGGCCAGATGATGCCCCACAAATACCATTGATAGGCGAAGAACTGCCCCAGGTCGCCTTGCCCGTTGATGACGCGCTGCGCGCCAAAGTAAGCGAGCAGGGCAAAGGTGAGGCCGACCATGGCGTCCATGGCCGGGAAGGAGTTGGCTTCCAGGCGGGCGCGATCCAGGTTTTTCTGCCGGTTGAGCAGGTTTTGTTGGCGAAAACGGCCGTTTTCCTTCTTCTCCTGCGCAAACGCCTGCACCACGCGCACGCCGCTGATATTCTCTTGCAGCACCGTGCTCAACACCCCCATCTGCTCACGCACCGCCTCCCACGACGGGCCGATGCGCTTGTCAAAGTGGTAGACGATGAACACCAGCACAACCAGCGGCAGATACAGGATCAACGTTAACTGCCAGTCCAGCAGCAAGAGAATGAGACTTGTGCCGATGAAGGACATCGCGCCCATCATCTGAATGAGGAAGCCCCAGCCCAGATACTCTTGCACTGCTTCCACGTCGCTGGTGACGCGAGACATGATTTGCCCGGTAGACATGTTGCGGTAAAAGCTGGGGGGGAGGGCTTGCAAGCGGTTATAAAGCTGGTCGCGCACATCTCGCACCACACTTTGCCCCACCTGATGCTGCACCACCCACTGTGTGTAGTTGACGCCGGACTTCACCGCCTGCACCAACACCAACAGCCCGGCATAGAGAATCACCTGATCCATCCGCCCTGATTGCAGTCCCCGGCTGATCGTCCAGCCAAAGAGCATCGGCACGATTAAGTCGCCGCCGATGGTCGTTGTCGCCAGGGCAAAAGAGAGGGCAAAACGTTTGCGATAAGGTTTGAGATAACTGATTAGTCGCCAAAAATTCTGCATGATAGCTGCTCCTGTTGTCGTAGAACGATTTTCCAAAATCGTTTTACAGGATACTCCGTAAACCTGACACCAGCCGTCAGGAATAAAAAAGCCCCGCGTGTTTGTGATGACACGCGGGGCTGAATACCCAGTCTGCGGGAAAGAGGAATGTGACCTAAGTGGTAAACCACCCTCTGCTGACCTGGAAATGCCAACGCATGTCGCGCAAGCGCACGCCACCCATCCCGAAATCACGGGCTTGGGCGCTGCGGATACGTGTGTTGTTGCTTGTCATGCTCATCAACATTTCCTTAATATATTTACTGCGGCCACTTTCTTGTTGTAACACCATTTTTAGATGGCGTTCTGTGAACCGTTAAACATTCTACCTGTTTGATCTGGTGGTGTCAATATGTTTAGGCGCTAACAGCGCCAAGATCGACACAAAATTATCGATCTTGTAAACACGGATGGGGGAAACACGGTTTTTTGGAGCTTTATCCATGTTCCTCCTATCTGTGTTTACACCTTCTTTTGCCGGCGAAGTCTGGCAAAAGATTTAGGCTCTGGTCAACAACAAACGGCCGCTGCCCGCGCCGTCTCGCCCACAGGCCAACCACACCCTGACCGATGCCAGGGCAAGGCAGGCGGAGAAAAGGCATTGGGGGTTGTTATCCCTTGTGAGTATTGTGGGTATATCGTTATCTATTGGCCTGGCGCCGGCCGTAGATCATGCTTGTGGTGACTTTTGTCCTGACCGGCGCATTACATTCGACACTGTTCAACCCGACGGCCCAGACGCCATAATGGACATACGCGGGTGCGCCGCCGCCTGGCGGATTACCCGGTCACCGGCGTAGGGACATGGACAAACCTGCTCTATTTTGCGAACAGTGCGGCGCGCGCCTGCCGCTAAAGGCGCGTTTTTGTGAACAATGTGGCGCGGCCGCGGCCGCGCCATTCACCCATCCCTCACAACCTACGCCGAAAGCGGCCGACCCTCACCCCATCCCCCCCTCTGCTAGCCTGGAATGGATCATTGGACACGTTCCGGTGGACCACATCACGAACGACCGCCGTGGGCGCGTCGTGCAGCGCGAAGGGGAGATGCTCATCACCTCGCAGCGTCTGCTCTACCTGTACAACGGCTTCTGGAAAGATGAGGAACGCTGGTTCTCCATCCAGAGTGAATGGGAGCAGACGCTCGGCGGTGAACTGGGCGAAGTTCCGATGGATAAATGGCGCGCCGTCGCCGACGCCTACGACTTTGCCGGCCCGGATTGGAAAGCGCTCTACGCCTGCGCTCTCGACGATTTGCTGCGAGCGAGCCAGCACAACTTCGCGCTGCCGCTGGAGATGATCGTCGCGGCCGATGTCACGCTCAACGACGACGAACAAGACCGACTCAATTTATTGCTGGAAGATAATTCCCGGCGTCAATTTATGCTCTACCTTGCGCTCGGCCGTCCCTGCTACCACTTTTTGGCGGAGGCCCTTGGCCCTGCGCGTGTTACATTGGCTGCGGTCGGTCGCTGACCGGCCATTCGCTGACCGACCGTTCGCTGACCGACCGGTCAGTGACCGATTTTCAAGGAGTTCCCCATGCGTCGCCCGCTTCTATTATGCTTGCTTTTTGGTCTGGTCATCCTCCTTTGCGCCGAATCGTCCCGCGCAGAAGAAGCGCCGCGTGTGGTGGTGGATACCATCCCCGCGAACTGGGTAAGCCAATTTGGCCTCTTCCAACGTCACCGTGAAAGCATCCCCACCGGGCAGACAGGCTATTACGGCATTCTGCCCAATGGCACACTCTCCGCTATCGGCCCGCAAGAGGTCTATGTGGAGGCGTATGCCGGCGGTACTGGGTATGGGGAAATGCTCGTCACCCGCGCCGACTTTGTCGCCTATTTCATGGCGCGCGTCGAGCCGCTGGAACTGCCAGGGGGTGGGCAGCTTACGCCACACACGCAGAGCTATGAGACAACCTTTGCCGGGTATCCGACAACTGTTTTTGAGGGTCAGATCGTCTATGCTGCTTATAGTTATGTGGATCAAACGTGTAATTGGGATGGCAGCGGATGTGAGCCGACCGGTTTCATCATTTGGGAATCAAGCCACACGCAAATCGAGCGCATTCTGTGCGTGGAGGTAGAGCCAGGCGCGCCATGTGTTCTGATTGAATATGTGGTTTCGGCGGAGACCTCGGACCCCGCCCAACTTGGTGAAAACCCGGAAACGCCCCATTTTGCCGCTGCCCTGCAAGACACGGAGGCGTTTGTCAACACGTGGCGCATTGAAGTTGCCGAACGGCCGATCGTCACCCCAGAATACACCTTTGACGTCACCGGCGTTGTCACGACGCCGACCTTCAGTTGGCAGCCAGACGTCCCCCTGTCTTACCCACTCATCGAATTGCGCGTCATCCTGCGCCAACAGGGGCGTGTTGTAGCCGAAAGCTTTACTACCCCGCCCGATGGCGCGTTTCACTTTGCCGATGTGCCGTCTGGCGACGAATACACCATTGAGCTTACCCTACAACACGCGATCACCAATCCGCCCTACTTCCAAATTGTCAACGATCAGCATAACGACCCTATCACGCTCACCACTTATCCGTTTGCCCTCAGCGAAAACAGTTCCAACCCGCGCGTGGTCAACCTCGAATTGGGCGTCACGCCGGATCTAACGGCCGCTCCCGCGCCGTTGTCTATCATGGAAATGCGCGATGCCGGCATGATCTATTACTACGCCCGCGAAGGCTGGCAAATGGCGGCGATCTTGCTCGGTCAGAGGCTCGATATGCCAACGCTCAACGTGCGCGCCTTTTCAACGCTGCCGCTCAGCCCAGGCGCCGGCGCCTACTGGGCCGGCCCTGTGGCGCACGGCAGTTGGTACGACCCCATTATTGAGCTAGACGCCACCTACAGCAACTTCCAACGGCGCGATCACCGGGGAACCGTCTTACACGAGTTCGGCCACCACCTCATGGCCGACAGCTACGACAATCTATTACCATATGCTCAGGGAGACACCAATCACAGCGGTTTTGCCAATACCACGACGACCGATTCCTTTGTCGAAGGGTTTGCCACGTTCTTCGCCATCTGGACGCAGCGCGATCAACTGCTGCTGCGCCGTCCGGCGCTTTGGGATAACAATGGCGCCGTCTACAATTTAGAGATGAACTATCTGGCGTGGAGTTCAGATGAGGAGTTAGCCGTTACTTCGCTGCTGTGGGATATGATCGATCCCGTTGATACGACCGACTGCACCCCATTGCCGGCCGTTTACCATGTCAGCCAGCCGGTAATCACCACGACCGTCACCACCGATTATTGCGACCGTGTGACCATGAAGCGTGAAGATTTGTGGTATTGGTTGACGCAGGGGGTGACGCAGTTTTCGACGGCGCCGGCTTCCGCTCCGGCCGGCTTCAACTATCTCTATGATGTGGCGCAGCTGTATGAAGTCTTGTCAGTGGGCTATGCGCTCTCCTCGCTCGCACAGCCGGAGGGGGAGGTGCAGCCGGCCGGCCCGCTTGATCCCATTGACGAACTGTTCATTGCGCATGGCTTTTTCGGCGACATCAATCCGCAAAACCTGACCTACGACGTGGGGGAACCAATTGGATTCACCCCGAATAAACCGTTCATTGCCGGTACGGAGACCTACGTCGATCGTAATCCGCGCCGCTCGCCGCCGCCTCTTCCCAATTCCTACATTGGCTACCAGGCAGTGGATGCAGCGACGGGTGCAGCGGTGGATGCGACCCAGTTTCACGTCGCCGTCATAGTTGATGCACCGTATGCAGCATTGAGCTACGAATATGAGACGAGCGCCAGTGCGCCGGGACGGCTGCTCTACGTGGGGCCGCCTGCGTTTTATCCGGCGCGCGCGACGATTATGCCGGTGGGTGTAGGGATAGCTGCGGCCGACGCGCTGACCTTCACCAACGAGGAGTACTGGGCGCGTTATGCAGAGCAGCCCGCCACGCTCTGGGATCATATCTTCACCATACACTATGATGAGGACGCGGTTGGGGGTGGGGTCACGCTGCCTGATGGGGGTGGAACGGCCGTCATCCAGCCAGATTCTGCTGTATATTGGCCATGGGTTGCGGGCGCTGTCGTCCT